>CAZDDU010000003.1:0-63895 GCA_964504255.1 uncultured Candidatus Saccharibacteria bacterium
TCTGCTTCATTAAAGTCTCTATTTGAGACTTTAATTCTGTGATGGAGGGGGTTTGAGAGAAGAGGGATAGAGGAAGAAGGAAAAGTAAACCAAAAAATAATGAGCGCTTCATTAAAGATAATAATAACATACTGAGTTAGCGGAAACATTTTGGGCTATTAATATTTGAAATTAAATATAATCGTGGTATAATAATAGAGGTGTCGGATAGTTACTCTACCTTCGGGTAGGGAGGAAAGTCCGAACATTCAGTTGTGTGTGTCTGCATATGCTCATACACAACAAGAGTAGCAGGTAACTCCTGTCGGGAGTAATCCTAGAGATGCGAACAGAAACGATCCGGTTAAGTCCGGCTGAAACGGCAAAATTCTTACTTGAATGCAAGGCCGTGCCCCTATGGGGAGTGCCGCTAGATCTAGGTCGTGATACCTAGACCAGATAAATAGCTATCGCCAATTTTGTTCACTATAGGTGAATACAAAATTGAGCGTCCCGAACGGAGTGAGGGGCAATCCTTCGACTTCGCTCAGGATACTCAGTTTTGCACCACCTTTAGTGGGCAAAACTGGTACAGAATTCGGCTTATAGACACCCAAACACCCACCAATAACTTTGGTGGGTGTTTGTTTGTGATAAAATATGCACACATTAGAAATAAATATTAAAAATAATGCAGCAAGACAGTAAGATCAGTTTCAATGTGCTTTTGGCTCTAGTATTCCTTTTGCCTATTTTCTTCTTACCTACTCAAGTTATACCGCTTGGTTTGGCTAAGATCTCAATCTTAGTTATAGCGAGCATTGTTTGTTTTACGGTTCTTGCCTACAAAATGTTTAAGGAGAGGTCGGTAGCAGTTGTGGATACCAAACTGATACTAGTAGTACTGGCTTTGCCACTGATTTATATTGTCTCCTCTCTCACGAGTGCGAGCCCAATGTTCTCTATGTTTGGGTATGCTCTTGAGAGCACTACTGCGGGATCGATCCTGGTCCTCTCTCTTCTTTTGCTTGCATCAGCGCAGATCTTCCGAGATCGTTCTAGCCTTATTAAGGTTTTGACATTTTTCTTTGTCTCACTCGTTATTCTTGCAATATTTACAGTTATAAAAATTGTTACTGGTGACTCCTTTCTTACGCTAAACACCTTCTACGGCAAGATGGGTACTCCTATAGGTGCCTGGACAGATCTAGCCGTAACGATGGGACTCTTGTCTGTGATGACTATCTTTGTGACCGAGATGTTGCCCCTCGCAAAAAGGATTAAGTTCTTCACCAAAATTCTTTTCCTCTTGTCTGTAGTATTACTTGTAATCATCAATTTCTTTACAGCCTGGATGTTGGTGCTTTGCTCCGCTCTAGTACTCATGATCTACTTCGGTACAGTGGAGAAAGTAGAGGGTATCGCTTATAGAAAAAGAGAGGGAGTAAGAATGGCGGCTATCCTACTAGTACTTTCTGCTGTGCTCATTCTCAATCCTAGTGTTAATGGTAAGGATCTAACTACTAAAATTTCTGAAGTTACAGGAGTGGTAAACAGTGATGTAAGACCAAACTTGAAGTCGACCATGATAGTTGCTAAAACTACTTTGGCCAAGAATCCGGTTTTAGGCTCTGGTCCAAACACTTTCGACAAGGAGTGGTTGCTTAGTAAGCCAGCCGAGACTAATGCAACCCCATTTTGGAACATAGCTTTCCCATACGGATTTGGCTTCATACCTACAGCAGTAGCTACTACTGGAATCCTTGGTACTCTAGCTTGGGCTGCATTCTTCGTCTTCTACATGATGCTCGGCATAAAGGCTTTGTCAAAGAGTCAGGAAAATAGATCGGACAAATTTATCGTTATATCGACCTTCTTTGTCTCGCTTTTCTTGTGGGTTGGCGCATTCTCTTATGCTCCTTCGCAGACGGTGATTGCCTTGGCATTCATCTTTACAGGTTTGTTTATCGGAGCCTTGGAGACAACAAATGTATTGAATAGAAAGGAGTACTCGTTTAGTCAAAGTCGAGTGAAGATGTTTATTGCTCTACTCTTGTTGATTGTTGCAATTGCAGGTGTGGCCGTATTCGGCTTCTTATCAGGCAAGAAGGTGCTTGCCGCTACTTACTTCCAGAAGGCACTCGTTTATTCGAACGAAGGTAAGACTATGGATCAGATAGAATCAGAACTCGGTAAAGCAATTAACATTTCTCCAGCTGATCCATATTGGAGTGCTGTGTCACAAGTTGAATTACGAAGAGCCAACGAAGCACTCACGAATACAACCGCAACCAATGAGGAGAATCAACAAACATTCCAGAATGCTTTGGCCGCAAGTATTGCTGCACTACAAAATGCAATCAACCTTAATCCAACTTACCAAAACTGGGTTGCTTTAGGAAACATCTATAGTTCCTTAGTCCCTAAGCCATTCGCTGTTGAGGGTGCATATGAGAGTGCTAAGGTGGCATACCAATCAGCTTTGAGTAAGCATCCGCTTAGTCCTGAGATTTCTCTTCTAATGGCAAGACTTGAAGTAGACAATAAGAACACCAAGGCTGCCAGGGAGTTTATAGCTGAGGCTATAAGTAAGAAGTCTGATTATGCCGAAGCATACTTCTTCCTCGCTCAGTTAGAGATTGATCAAAATAATTTGGACAGAGCTATAGAATCAGCAGAAACCGGTACACTCCTCTTACCAAATAACCCAGGAGTACTCTTCCAACTTGGAGTTATGAAGTATTCTAATAGTGATTACAAGGGAGCGGCAGAGGCACTAGTCAGAGCCCTACAACTGGTGCCTGATTATGCTAATGCACAATACTACCTAGGACTCTCACTCGACAAGTTGGGTAAGAAGAGCGAGGCAATAGTTCAGTTTGAAAATCTTGCCAAGACTAACCCAGACAATGCTCAAGTAACAGATGTTTTGAGGAATCTAAAGTCAGGTAGAGCCGCACTTACCCCAGCTGCCGAGAAGGAGGAAAAGGAATCTGCCCCTATCAAGGGTCAGTAAAAATGGTTCGACAGATATTTAGCTTCTTCTATAAGGAGACTCACAAGCTCCATCAAGCGGCGTTCCTGCTTGCGTTCTTTTCGCTCATCTCACAAATCTTAGGGTTTGTTCGAGACAGGTCATTGGCACACTACTTTGGTGCTTCTTCGCATCTCGACATATACTACGCAGCCTTCAAGGTGCCTGACTTGATCTTTGTCACCTTTGCTTCGGTGGTCTCGCTCTCAGTTCTTGTACCCTTTATTATTGAAAGAGAGTCAGAAGGTAGAGAAAATGTGAAGAAGTTTGTGGATGATATATTCTCCTTCTTTGCGATCTTTATCTTGGTGTCGTGTCTAGCGTTCTTCTGGTTGATGCCAGAAATATCTAAGATATTGTTTAAGGGATTCGAACCGGAGGCCTTGAAGGAAGTTGTGTATCTGTCGAGAATCTTACTTCTCTCACCAATTTTCTTGGGTGTATCGAATTTGTTTGGTTCGTTAACTCAGGCTTACAACAGATTTCTTGTTTACGCTTTCGCGCCAGTGCTGTATAACCTGGGTATTATAGTGGGCATCTTTGCCTTTGCTCGTGGAGGTGCTGTGAGTGGAGTGGCTTGGGGTGTAATGCTTGGCTCGATGCTCCACCTGGTTATACAAATACCGTTTGTGATCAAAATGGGGTTGATGCCAAGGTTTAAACTATTCTTTGACTGGAGCTCGATCAAGAGAGTGGTCATGCACTCACTACCGAGAACTGTCACCTTGTCCCTGAACCAACTTTCTGGAGTATTCTTAGTCTCTTTGGCATCGCTTATGACTGCTGGATCTATATCGATCTTCACCTTCGCACAAAATATTTCTTCCGTACCACTTTCAATCATTGGTGTTTCGTACTCCTTGGCTGCTTTCCCCACATTGTCGCGCCATTTCTCACAAAATAATTTGAAAGATTTCTTCGAGCAGATGTCTATTACCGTGAGGCACATCATCTTCTGGTCACTGCCGATTATTGCACTCTTTGTTGTACTCCGAGCCCAGATAGTGAGAGTGCTTCTGGGTACAGGTAACTTCGACTGGGCAGATACAAGACTAACTGCGGCAGCTTTGGCTATACTAGCTTTCTCTGCCCTGTCACAAAGTTTGATCCTGCTATTTATCAGAGCCTTCTACTCAGCAGGATATACTAGGAAGCCATTCCTCATTAGTATCTTCTCAACATTGTTCCTGGCTGTTGCTTCCTACTTGTTGGTTAAGTTGTTTTATGTTTGGCCAGTACTAGGATTGTTTGTGAGTACGCTACTTAAGGTAGAGGATCTAACAGGAACAGTGGTTCTTATGTTGCCACTTGGGTTTGCTATTGGGACGATAATAAGTAGTGTCGTGTATTGGGTAGCCTTCGAGAGAGTCTTTGGTAGGTTCGGTCGGGAAACTTACCACACCCTATTTGTCTCTCTCTCGACAGCCGTCTTTGTTGGATTAGGATCTTTTGTTGGGCTGAATATTTTTGAAAGTTGGTTTAATCTAGATACTCTACTTGGTATCTTCGGGCAAGGATTACTCGCTGGGCTTTTGGGTATCGTCCTTGGTGCGGCTGTGCTTTGGTTGCTTGAGTCTGTTGAGTTCAAGGAGTTGTGGCAGGCACTGCATCAGAAGTTTGGTAAAGTCGAGGCGGTTGCTGAGAACCAAGAAATCGTGTAGCGTTCATACTCTCATGGAAAGAATACGTAATTTCTCAATTATTGCGCATATTGACCACGGTAAGTCCACACTGGCTGATAGGATGCTTGAGCTGACAAACACCATTGAGAAAAGGAAGATGAAGGAGCAGGTCCTAGACTCAATGGAGCTCGAGCGTGAGAGGGGTATAACTATTAAGATGCAACCTGTCAGGATGCAGTTCGGTGAGTATGTACTTAACCTCATAGACACACCTGGACACATAGACTTCTCCTACGAGGTCTCGAGAGCACTCAAGGCAGTAGAGGGCTCAATACTTCTTGTGGATGCCACTCAGGGTGTCCAGGCTCAGACACTGACAACTCTAGGTATGGCTAAGGATGCTGGACTTGTCATTATCCCAGTAATATCGAAGATCGACTCACCATTAGCTCTAATAGCTGAGGTGAAGGAAGAGATCATGACCTTGCTTGGTGTCGATGAGTCAGAGATATTAATGGTCTCTGGTAAGACCGGCGAGGGGGTGAAAGATCTCTTAAACGAAATAGTTAAGAGAGTGCCAGCACCAAAGACAGACGGGGTCAAAGACTTCCGGTCCCTAGTTTTCGATTTCAAATATTCTAATCACAAAGGGGTGATAGTTTTCGTGCGAGCTATGAGCGGTACTGCGAGGAGGGGGGATGACTTGGTCTTCCAAGTAGCGGATAAGAAGTTCCAGGCTCTTGAGGTTGGGTACTTCGCCCCAGAGGAGACTCAAGCAGACTCACTAAATGCGGGCGAGACAGGTTACATAGTGACTGGTATTAAAGAGCCGGGGATTGTGTCGGTAGGAGACACCATATCTTTGACGACCAATGTCTTGCCACCCCTAGATGGTTATCAGAAGGCTCGCCCCGTGGTATGGGCCTCTATATATCCAGAGAGCCAAGATGACTTTACTCTTCTCAAACAGGCCCTGATGAAGCTCCGACTATCGGATTCGGCATTCTCCTTCGAGGAGGAGTCTTCTGGCGTTTTGGGTAGGGGATTTAGGTGTGGATTCTTGGGCATGCTCCACCTAGAGATTATTTCTGAGAGATTAAGGCGCGAGTTCGATCTACCTCTTATCATCACCCTACCTTCTATTACATACATTGTTACTTACAAGAATGGTAAGACAGAGACTATCTACACTCCATCCTTCTTCCCCGAGGATCACCTAATTGATAAGGTGCGCGAGCCTTGGGTTGAGGCTAAGATCATCACTCCACCAAAGTTTTTGGGCGACATTTTGAAACTCCTATACGAACATGAGGCTGAAGTGGGAGAGACTCACACCTTGGCAGACAGAACCTCACTTAGCCTACAGATGCCACTTAGGGAGCTTATGAGAGGGTTCTTCGACAAGCTTAAGAGCACTACCTCTGGCTTCGCATCAATCTCCTACGACATCTTAGGTGAGAGAGATGCAGATGTGACGAGACTCGACATATTGGTGGCTGACGAAGCGGTCCCAGCTTTCGCTAAGGTGATCTCAAGGAGGCAAGTCGAAGGGGAAGCTGAGAGTGCGGTGGAGAAGCTTTCGAAAATCTTGCCAAGGCAAATGTTTACACTAAAGATCCAGGGACAGGCACTGGGACGTATAATTTCTAGCCGAACACTTTCAGGAATGAAAAAGGATGTGACACAACACATGTATGGAGGAGACATTACTCGCAAAATGAAGTTGAGGGAGAAGCAGAAGAAGGGCAAGAAGAAGATGGCAGCCCGAGGTAAGGGTAATGTAAACATCCCTCAGGACGTCTTCTTGAAGATGATTAGATCAGATAACTAGAGTTACTGAAACAGTGGGGTGTATAGGAGCACCATCGAGAGGATGATGAGGACGCAGATGATGTACCAGACGGCTTTGATCTTTTGTTTGTGGCGCTTATCGAATAGCATGTGAGTCATGTTAGCATAAGACTAACCACTTGATAAGAGATGCGAGAACTTCAAAAAAAGCATGTTTTCAGGTCGAAGATGTACTCCCTCCCAGTACTTTTTGTGCTCCTTGTATTGGCGGTCCTGTCGTTTAGAGGGGCTTACGTTATGATGGCTAAGGAGAAGGAGAGTCTAGCTAAGACTAAGGAGCTTTCTGCCAAATACGAGAGGCTAAAAGTTAGGGAGGGGGAGCTCAGTCTTGAATTCGAGCGGCTTAAAACTATGCCAGGCATTGAGGAGGAGATTAAGTCCAAGTTCAATGTGGCGAAGGTTGGCGAGATGGTTGCAGTCATAGTTGATGAGGAAAATAAGGTGCCAACTACCACGTCAGAAAAGGTCTCTTGGTGGAAGCGCTTTTGGGGTGGTATAATCGGCGAATAACAAAATAAATTTATGAAAAAAGTAGAAATCTTCTCAACCCCAACGTGTCACTTCTGCCACATGGCTAAGGAATTCTTCAAAGAGAAGGGTGTTGAGTTCACTGACCACAATGTTGCAGCCGATACTGCAAGGAGACAAGAAATGATGGACAAGTCAGGTCAACTCGGTGTACCAGTAATCATTATAGACGACAAAGACTTGGTAATCGGCTTCGACCAAGCCCAACTCTCGAAACTTTTGGGTATCGCTTAGGGTGCTCTCAGTAGGAATCGAACCTACATCTCATCCTTAGGACGGATTTGCTCTATCCATTGAGCTATGAGAGCGTGAAGACAATATAACATACCGACTTTCTATCCACAGCATTCCCCACGTTTTCCACAGGTTTATCCACAAGAGATTCGTTTACAAATGTGCTTGGGACCAGGTTCGAACTGGTGACCCTTCCCTCTTCAGGGGAATGCTCTACCAACTGAGCTACCCAAGCATTAAACACTCTTATACAACTCTTGAACCTGCTTTAGTGTGTCGTTAAAGCTTCCTAAGTAAGGTTCGAGGTAGAAGTAGGCAATAAGGAACGGAACTACGAAGATTGCAATCTTCACGACTCCCCAGATAAAGGTCCATTTGGTATTTCTACGGATCTTACGAAGCATCTCGTTGTTCTCCTCTGTTAGCTTAAGGAGTCTCTCGAATTGATGCTTTTCCTCGGGATTCATGGGGAGATTCTACCAGAAAGTGGCTAAAACTCAATAAATTAGTTGCCCTTAACCTTTAGCTTGGTTTGCCTGTTCTTGTCGAGCTTTGGTAGGCGAAGTATGAGGAGTCCGTACTTCTCAACAGCATCTGCTTCGTCTACATCGATTTCTGCAGGGAGGACCACTGTACGGGAGAAGGTACCCCAATAGAGCTCTCGATGGAAGTAATCCTCTTTAGCTACAGTTCTGTCTTCCTCTCGTTTACCCCTTATCGTTACCGCCTCTCGACTAATAGCAACGTCTAGATCTTCTGGCTTTACCCCCGCCACCATCGTTTTCAAGACTATCTCTGTTGGCGTCTCATAGACATCGACGGTAAGTTGCCCCTCTTCTTCCTCATCTTCAAAAATATTCTGCTTCTGTGTTGGGGTTATAGCAGGCTCGCTCTCGTATGAGTCATCCTCCAACTTAACCGCACCAGTCAATCGCTCGAAAAAAGATCTTTTTGTCATAAACTTAATTATATCTCTATATGGTTATGGTGCAATTGTTTTTATCTTCTCAAAGATGAGTAGAAGTACTGCTACTCCGAACCAAACACTGCCAAAAATGACCAAGCTGTATGTGTCGAAATAGTTGTAGACGAACGAGTTGAAGGTTGTGTGTATGGCCATGGCTACAAGTAGTCCAATAAAGCCGTACAGAATCTTCTTGCCACGATTCTTGTAGAAGGCGAGTGAGAGTGCTACACCGATAGCACCGGAACTTAGAATGTGGAGTAGACTTGCACCGAGGAATCTTGTTGCGCCTGTGTTTACCGCTATAGGCACACTCTGCTCAGCGAGTATCAGACCTTCATTGATCAATGGATTCAAGATAAATAGGGTATTCTCGAGTGCTACGAAGCCTAGCGCAGCCGTAATCATGTAAATAAGTGGGTCTATAGGTTCGTTGTCGTCCTTGCTCCTTAGCGCTGTAGAGTAGGCGCTACCCAACTTCACCAACTCCTCAAGTGTGCCCCACACGAGGAAGGGGAATACTCCATAGTATGGGAAGTAGAACCACTCTCTTTGTAGATAAAGCACAACCAAAACTGAGATCATGCCTGCGACAAAAGTCTCGATAATTCTGCCCTTTGGCTCTGGACGATTAGCGTCCTCCCTGAGCCAGAAGAGGAGCCATAGTACTGCAGGCAGCACTCCGCCTAGGAAGGCGTAGGCAATAGATTCGAAGGTTACGATGCTATTTGTCATTTGCTGTTGGCCAAGGTTCTACCATAAGGATCCTCTCTCCATTATAAAGTGTTCGCCAGATCTCTTCGGTGACGAATGGCATGAATGGGTGCAAGATTTTGAGTGAGTTCTCTAGTATGTAGTTAAGAGTTGCCCCATAACCCTCCTTATCCTTGCTCTCTTCTATAATCTCGTCGGCAAAGCGGTGCCAGACATAAGCGTAGACCTTCTCCGCTGCTAGATAGAAGCGGTAGTTGTCCATATCACTCGTCACCTCCATAACCAAAGCATGAAATTCGTTTATCAAATCAGTTTTGAGCTCACCCGTATTTTCTTGGCTTAATACGAATCGAGTAATGTTCCAAACTTTGTTGGCGAAATTCTTGTAAGCTTTGATCTTATCGTTCCATATACGAGTGTCGGTCCCTGGAGTGTTACCGATAATTAGGGCCATCCTACCAGCATCAGCCCCGAACTCCTTGGCCACATCAAGAGGGTCTATACCGTTCCCCAAGGACTTACTCATCTTCTGACCCTTCTCATCACGCACAGTGCCGTGAAGATATACTGTTTTGAACGGATTATCTCCAAGAATGTACTTTGTCATAAGGATCATTCTCGCTACCCAGAAGAATAGGATCTCGTGCCCAGTCTCTAGAACATCTGTTGGGTGGAAGGTCTCAAGATCCTTGGTTTTCTCTGGCCAGCCGAGAGTAGAGAAGGTCCATAGTCCAGAGGAAAACCATGTGTCTAGAGTGTCTTCGTCTTGGACCCAACCATCTCCCTTAGGTGCTTCAATTCCAGAATATATTTCCTCACCTTGCTCGCCGTGAGCTTCGGTCGAACGGTACCAAACAGGGATCCTGTGGCCGTACCAAATCTGTCTTGAGATGCACCAGTCGCGTAGGTTGTCTATCCAGTGGAAGTAAGTCTTATTAAAGTAATCTGGCAGGATCTTGATCTCACCCTTCTCTACAGGCTCTCTCATAAGCTCCTTTAGAGTTTTGCCTCCGCGATCCTCAATTGGCTTGTTCACATTAATGAACCACTGCTTCATGATCTGAGGTTCTATCCTGCCACCGGTGCGCTCTGCGGTAGCAACATTGTGTGTATAGGGTTCATCTTTGATAACAAGGCCTTTCTCTCTAAGTCTTTCTACTATCTTTGCTCTTGCATCGGTAATCTTTAATCCAGCGAAATCACCTGCTATAGGCAAGAGTTTGCCAAACTTGTCTATAATCTGCTCCTTGTCCAAAGAATGCCTTTCCGAGATCTCGAAGTCGGTGACATCGTGCCAGGGGGTGATAGTCATAACCCCAGTACCAAACTCCATGTCTATAGACTCATCTTTGATAATGGTGGCAGCGATAGGTCCACTTATCCACTCTAGTTCTATCTCCTGACCATGTTCATAATCCTTGTAGCGAGCGTCTTCTGGATGCATGACAACATACTTGTCTCCAAACTTAGTCTCTGGCCTGGCGGTTGCAATGGTAAATGGTCCATACTTCAAGTAATAGAGAGTAGTTTTCTCCTCTTCGTACACTATTTCATCGTCCGAGATTACCGTCTGACCCTTAGGATCCCAATTAACTATCCGACTACCTCGATAAATGAGCCCGTCGTCATACATCCTTTTGAAGACAGTGTTAACAGCGAGAGTCCTTCTCGCGTCTAAGGTAAAGGCCTCACGAGACCAGTCACACGAAGCACCCAGTACTTTTATCTGCGAGGTTATGGTGTCATGACTTTCTTTGGCAAATATGCCTATGCGCTTTAGTAGTTCCTCGCGCCCCAAGTCATTTCTGTTCTTGCCCTCCTTCTTGCTGATTTCCTTCTCCACCTTCGACTGTGTCGCGATAGCGGCATGGTCCGTCCCAGGAAGCCAAAGAGTTTTGAATCCCTGCATTCTTTTGTATCTCACCATAAGATCTTCGATAGTGAGCATCAGGGCGTGACCCATATGGAGCACCCCAGTCACATTTGGGGGAGGCATAATGATAGTAAATGGGCCCTTGTCAGTACGAAGTAGATTGTCAGGGTTAAAGAAGCCACTCTTCTCCCATAAAGAATAGATTTTTGGCTCCGTATCGGCGAAGTTGTATGGCTTCAGAAACTTTTCATCCATGTGGGCTAATATTATCACAAATTAGATGGGGAACTTAATAAAGGACATAGAAATATAAAGGACAAATATGGATATTTTGGTATTTTGTCCTTTATAAATTTAGCACTTGACTTATTTAATACAAAGATGTAATGTGCTGTGGCTACATATGAAAAGTCTTTTAAGACAAGAAATTTGGAAGAACACTATTACCACATTTATGGTGGCTATCGTTGTACTTACCTCATTCCCAATTTCAGCTTCCGCCGTGCTTCTCGTAGACGTTAAGGCTAATGGCCAAGACACTCTTGCTCTAGCAACCTCAACAGACAACTTCGTTATCTCACTTGTCAGTACTGATGCAACTGCGTGTCAGATCACAGCACCTGTGCTCTCTGGATTCACAATAGGAAGTACTCTTACTGTTAACCCAGGAGATGTCCTTTATCCAATAGCTGGTGGTAGTACTACCTTCACCGTCACTTGTATGGATGCAACCACCGCAACACTTTCGGACAGTGTCACAGTGTCTCTACCTGCTCCAGTTGCTCCAGTCGCCCCTACCATAGACGTTCAAGCTAATGGATCAAATGGTCCAGTCACTCTAAACGCAGGCGACACTTATACATATACATGGAACTCAACCAACTCTACTGCTTGCGAGCAGACCAGTCCTGTCACCTCAGGTATTACTCTTAACGGAGCAAGTGCAACTATTAGTTCTGCTGACGCCTTCTACCCAAGTACTACTACTCCTGTGACTATCACAGTTAGCTGTACTAATGGTACTGACACTGCTACTGACTCAGTTGTTATAAGCTTGGCTTCAGTTGTGCTCCCACCTCCTCCGGGCGGCGGCGGTGGTCTCCCAGCCCCTACCATAGACGTTCAAGCTAATGGATCAAATGGTCCAGTCACTCTAAACGCAGGCGACACTTATACATATACATGGAACTCAACCAACTCTACTGCTTGCGAGCAGACCAGTCCTGTCACCTCAGGTATTACTCTTAACGGAGCAAGTGCAACTATTAGTTCTGCTGACGCCTTCTACCCAAGTACTACTACTCCTGTGACTATCACAGTTAGCTGTACTAATGGTACTGACACTGCTACTGACTCAGTTGTTATAAGCTTGGCTTCTTCAACAACCACTACTACTCCACCTACAGTTACTCCTCCATCAGGCGGTGGTGGCGGCAGAGGTGGTCGTGGAGGTAGAGCATCTACTCCAGTCCTTCCACTACAATGTCCTTTAATCAAGGATTACATGAGGATCGACTTTGCCAATGATCCTATTGAGGTAATGAAGTTGCAAGCCTTTCTTAAGGTATTCGAGGGTCACGACTATGTGACTATAAATGGCGTGTTTGACCAGGCTACATATCAAGCTGTTGGCACCTTCCAAGAGAAGTATATGAGTGAGGTTCTTACCCCTTGGGGCCATACTGAGGCTACTCATTATGTATACATGCTTACTCAAAAGAAGATAAATGAGATCTACTGTCAGACTGTGTACCAGCTATCAACTGATCAACTAAACGAAATAGACGCATTCAGAGCTCTATACCAAAACATTGGCAATACCCCGGACCTACCAATTGTGGGGACTGTTGATGGTTCCGGCACAGATAATGGTCAGCCAGAGGTTGGTATAGAGGATAAAGGACAAATTAGACAGTTCGCTGCAGCTGTACTCTCCTTCCCAGAAACTCTAAGAGACAAAATGCAATGTCTGTACGAAGTCGTGCTGATACTATTTGTCCTTTATGTCCTTGGATCACTACTTGCTGATGTCCTTTATAAGAAGGAAATAGATAAGCCTTATAGGAGATTCGGCTATAAATGGTTTGTGATTGTAGTTGGACTTATAGTAGCCGTAGCGCTTGCGTACCTCTTTGGAGAGTTCTGTCTTCTCTTACCACTCCTTATAGCTCTCTTGCTAAGTGCTGTGTGGATAGCTGTATATCCAAAGCACAATAGTGTTAAGTCTAGAGCTCGCAGGTTCCACGTTGCACTCAAGAACAGACTCTCTATTCAAAAGAAGACTAAGGCTGAATCAGAGGACCTAAATCTCCCTGGTGTTATCGAGATTAAGGACGGCGACAAACTCGATTTCTAAACTTAGGCTTCTAGGCTTAAATTCCCTTTGGCCACTATCTGATCTTGATAGGCCACTCTGTTGGTTTGGATTCTAATATAGGCTACGACAGCTATCATCACGGCGTTGTCGGTACTCATGTCTTTCTTTGGAGTATGCAGGGGTAGGGAGTATTCGTCACTTAACTTTCTCAACTCACTTTGTAGATAAGTGTTCGCCGATACTCCACCTCCGAGGATAATACTTTTAACTCCAAATTCTTCTATAGCCGACTTTGTTTTGTACACAAGAGGTTCTATGGCCGCTTCTTCGAAGCCTCTGGCAATGTCTTCTTTGGTCTCGTCATTAATGGTCCCGAGCTTTTGAATGGTGTATAACACCGAGGTTTTTAGTCCGGAATAAGAGAAGTCGTAGTCGGAGGTCTTCATCATAGGGCGTGGGAAGTTGAACGCGCTATTCCTATTATTTTTTCTTGCTTTATCGGCTAACTCAGAGATTCTTGGTCCACCTGGGTAGGGCAGGTCAAGCAGGCGGGCGACCTTGTCGAAAGCTTCACCCACAGCATCGTCTCTTGTGCGGCCAATAATTCTAAATTTATCAAAGCTTTCAGCTAACACGAGTTCGGTATGTCCGCCAGACACAAGTAGTGCGATAGCGGGGAACTCGAGTGGGTCTGTGTTCTCAAATATTGAGGAGAAGAGGTGCCCCTCCATGTGGTTAATAGGTATAACTTTCTTACCCCACTTTTTACCAAGTTCTTCGGCAAAGACGATGCCGGTCCAGAGAGCTGGTTCGAGTCCGGGGCCCGAGGTGACAGCAATGTAGTCTATGTTGGGGTTATTTGGATCTTCTAGAGCATCCTTAAAAACCTTTTCAAGAATGATTGGCAAGTTCTTGGTGTGCTCACGCTTAGCTAGCATAGGGAAGACACCTCCAAACTCCTTATGGATATCTATCTGCGATATGAGAGAGTTCGCAATGACTTTGAAAGTAGGCGAGGGGAGTGAGTCAGAGCACTCCAAAAGGCATATTGCAGTCTCATCACACGAGGTCTCTATGGCAAGTATTTTCATTGGTTTATCCTGAGCTCGTCGAAGAGTGCGCGATAGAGGATTCGAACCTCTGACCCTCCCCACGTCAAGGGGATGCTCTACCAACTGAGCTAACCGCGCATAGCCCCGCTCACCGCGGCGGCAGTGTGACCCTACCGGGAGTCGAACCCGGCTTTAAAGCTTGAAAAGCTTTCGTCCTAACCGATAGACGATAGGGCCTTAAACATGCGTTATAGTACCATTTTATGCCTAAAATGCTATATTTGGCTTAAGGAAGAGTGGCTGAGTGGTTGAAGGCACTGGTTTCGAAAACCAGCAGGCTCGTAAGGGTCTCGAGAGTTCAAATCTCTCCTCTTCCGCTAGGGCTTTACAAGATCGCTATTTTGTTATAGTATATAGAAAGAACCCATAACTCACTTTAGGAGGTAGGGATGTTCCGTAACACGTTTCTTGCACTCGCTCTCGCGGCCTTGCCCTCGGTGCTCACAGCCCAGGTCAGTCAGTCCGCGCCCAGGGATACCTCGTCCATGCGGTTCTGCCGGAACTTCGAGTACATGGTACCGAACGACACGGCGGCGCGTCGCGACACCTCCGGTGTCTCGAGGCTCGTGCCGAAGACTGACTCGTCCTGTGCTCGGGCAACGATTTCGCAGACGCGTCCGACCACTCGTTCGCAGTCCTCCGGTGCCCCCCGTACGGCACCCCGGGTGGTTACTCAGACCCGGACGATCCCCGAAGTGGCCAAGACAGTCCCGACGGAATCGCCTCGTCAGAGCGGTGCGCCGGCGCAACACTTGACGCACATTACGCATAGCGACACAACGGTGGTGAGTATCAATCTCATCAACCCGAATGTCGTCGATCGAGGGCCGTCGAGGTTCGACCGCTTCTTCGCCCACGTGGAGAGGCATAAGTTGGTCTACGGCGCAGTTGCCGTCGGGCTCACTGTCTGGTGTGTCAAGGCATGTGGCGGCGATGTCAATCAGACGACGAACGTGAACGTCAACGTTCCGTAAGGAAGAAGGTTGCATTAGTAAAGGGCGAGTCCTCACGGACTCGCCCTCTTCTTTTTATTTTTTTAATTCGCTATCTACCTGTCCTTATGTACATATAGATATTTTCGAGTGCCCTCACTGCATCGCCTGAGGCAATATTGTTCTGGTGGTACATGGTGTCCGTCACATCTCCTGCAGCCCAGACGCCAAGTGTCTCAGTACGACCAGTACGAGGATCTGCAATGATCTGCTTGAACTCATTCATCGGTACTAACCCGTCGACGAATGAAGTGTTCGGTACAAGACCAATCTCGACGAAGACTCCAGAGGCAGGTATCTCCACATTCTCGCCAGTCATCTTATCGGTATAGACTATCGAGCTTACAAACTTGTCCCCCTTGATCTCGAAAGGTAGAGCATTAAGCACACCTTTCATTTTTGGATTACCTAAGACCTTCTCTACAGTCATCTCGTCGGCTCTGAACTTGTCGGCTCTGTGTAGGAGAGTTACAGACTTAGCATAAGAGAGGAGTTGGGCCGCTGTCTCGAACCCCGCATTGCCTCCACCTATCACCACTGTGTCCATGTCTGCGAAGAGTGGGCCGTCGCAAGATGCGCAGTAGGTGATACCTTTGTTCTCAAACTCCTTACCGCCAGGTATGTCAAGCTTTCTTCTTGAAGAACCTGATGTTACGAGTACTGTGGTCGCTTTCATTACCTCTTCACCTATAGTTACAGAGAAAATGTCGCCAACCTTCTCAACCTTACTCACTCTAACTCCTGTCTTGATCACCACAGACTCGTTCTCGTAACTCCTTAGATGACTCTCGAGTTGCTTCGCAAGGTCAGGACCAGAAATCTTTTGAGTACCTATCCAGTTCTCTATACCCATGGAGTCTACCGACTGACCACCAAAGCTCTCGGTAACTATAAGAGTCTTTAGCCTCTTTCTCGCTGCGTATACTCCTGCTGACACACCTGCTGGGCCCCCTCCAATGATGATCAAATCGTACATAGTTGAATAAGGATACCAGAATATTTTTAATGACACAAAAAGTCCGCCGTAGGGGCGGACTAGGGGTTGCTCTTTTTCTTTTTGCCAAGCCAAGGCTCCTTAATGAGGAGCACAATGAGCATGAACGCACCGAGACAGAGTAGCATGAGATCGTACAAGAACTTCGACAGCCTGGATTGCTCCTTATTCCTTTCAGTCACCCGGTCTCCTGGTTAAGAACTATTGTCATAATAGTACATACTCCTATATTTATCTACCGAGGCCCGGCCTTGGTAAAAAACTGTGGATAAGTTATGAGTTTTTGGTACGGTAAATGGAGACTCAACGAGGAGGTATTTTTGATTGATTCATATGTCGGTCCCACTGAGGAACAGACAAGAGCCTTTCTCATTGCTTTCGCTACTGCCAAGGGTTATATCTCACCCCTCGCAACTGACATGGAGTCAGTGGGACGGCGAGAGGAAGCTCTTCGCAAAGTACGAGCAGAGGTGGCCCCACTTATCGAAGCCTCAAGAAGGGCAGAGAGGATGACACAAGACGATCATCGAATCCTGATTGACCTTCATCCGTCATTCGGTATTGGTGGAGTCAGATAGCAAACCAGCCCCGTATGGGACTGGTTTTTCTTTCTTACTTTAGTTTCGACCTTCTGAGGAAGGAGGGGACTGCACCCCAATCATCTTCGTCATCGTTTACCACCACAGGCTCAACTTTTTTTGCTGGAGCAACTGGTGCTGGCGCAGGGGTGGGAGGGGTTACCGGTTCAGACTGCTTTTCTGGTTTTGGAGAGGAAGTAAAGTTGCCAAATATTTTGTTTCTACCTTTATCTTCATCGTCATTTAGTTCCTTGGCAGGGAAGAGAGAAGTAACACGTTTCTGCACACCTTCTGGGAAGCTTGAGGCAATAACTGTAATCTTGACCTCGCCTTTCTTTAGCTTGTCGTCGTGTACTGTACCGAAGATGATGCGAGCGTTAGGGTCAACTGACTCGGTAATAACCTTAGCGGCATCCTGGATCTCAAACATAGTAAGATCGTCACCCCCGGCGATGGAGAAGAGGACGCCCTTAGCTCCATTGATAGAGATCTCAAGAAGTGGGGAGGAGATGGCAGCACGAGCGGCATCCTCAGCACGCTTGTCACCCTGGCCTAGTCCTATACCCATAAGAGCAGCACCCGCGTCTTGCATGACGGCTCTGATGTCGGCGAAGTCTATGTTGATAATACCCGGCATAGTGATGAGGTCAGAGATACCTTCTACCGCTTCCTTCAGTATGTTGTCGCAGATGGCGAAAGCGTTCCTAGCACTCGTGTCCTTATCAATTGTCGAGAGGAGTCGGTCGTTAGGGATGATGATGATGGCGTCTACAACTTGTTTCAGCTCTTCGATGCCTTGCTCAGCAATGCGCATACGCTGCACTCCCTCAAAGTAGAAGGGTTTGGTCACGACAGCTACTGTGAGTATGCCATTCTCCTTAGCAGTACGAGCTATGACGGGTGCAGCACCTGTACCAGTACCTCCTCCCATACCACCAGCGATGAAGACCATATCTGCACCTTTAATGACCTCCTGTATTTCCTCCTTAGTTTCCTCTACTGCCTTTCGACCGAGTTCTGGATTCATGCCAGCGCCAAGACCTCTGGTTAGATTCTTGCCGATGTGCACCTTTTTCTTAGCGAGAGAGTTATGCAAATCTTGCGCATCAGTGTTCACCGCGACGAAATCAACTCCACGAACTTTTGAGTTGATCATGTGGTTCACTGCATTCTTGCCAGAACCTCCAACACCGATGACCTTGATACGAGCGAATGATTCTATCTCTGGTTTGACTTGTGGCATAAGTATGTTTTTGTGAGAATTGTGCCTCTAAGATTTGAGGTGCAAACATAGTACATGAGCAATAGGAAAAAATAAACAGTTGACACTCGCATAAAACAGGTTCGATTATTCTATAAAAAAACTAACCTCTAAATATGTTGAATTGAGGCTGAAATATATTGTATCAGAGCCTTAAAATTGTGTTTGACTTCCTCTTTTAGAATGTTTTATTCAGAAAAACCGGTTTTATAAAATTTATTATATAGGAATTTTAAGGAAGAAACTTGGAGAACCAATCGGAAATGACCCGGAGACCCTTCTTCCCGCCCTCTGCAAATTTGTCCAAACCCTGTTGACCGACAGGACCTCGTTCGTTGTCTGAGTTGAAGCCGACTACAGCAAGTCCGTACGCTGTTGACCATGGCAAGTCCTTGTTCGATGTCTTCTCCTCCTCTCCAAAATGTATTGTGCCAACACGAGCGGGGAGTCTGAGAGCGCTCTCGGCGAAATCCTTGAGTCCATACTGGGCACATGCGCCACCGGTAAGGATTACTCCAGCGGGGAGGAGTTGGTTCCTGTTGATCTTCTTTAAATGATTCTCCACTAATTCAAAGATGTTTGAGAGTCTCCTGCCAATGATGTCATCGAGCTTCTTCTTCGGATATTCGGCACGGGTGTATGAACCAAGTTTGACTGACTCCGCTTCCTCAAGAGAGATTTTTAGTCCAAGTGCAATGTCGTTTGTGAGATCGGCACCTCCGACATCAAACACTTCGAGTGAGTGAGGGTTCGAGTTCTCAAACACGACCATGGACGTTGTTTCGGCACCGATGTTTAAGAGGAGGCATCCAGCACGCTTCTGCTTCTTTGAGAGGATAACGAATGATGAGGCGATAGGTCCTGCAACTACATCTACCACTTCGACTCCAGCTTCCTCAACTGATTTGATCAAATCCTCTAGATGATGTTCGAGACAGGTAATGAAAAGCATTTTTACCTCGAGCTTGCTCCCGCGCATGCCCTCTACACGGGTGAGGGCTGGTTTACCGTCGAGCTTTGTTTCGAGTGGGATACTGTTGATGATCTTCCTGTTGATCGAGAGTGCCTCGGGGATAGAGTTCTCCGCAGCTTCGTGTGCATTCTCTATATCGAGCATTGTGACCTCAAGGTCGGCCCTAGAGACAGCTACAGAGCCTGTGGCGACTGCACTACCTAGTCCTGCACCGCTGACTGAGACATAGGCTCGCTTGACCTCGACTCCGGCCTGCTTCTCTGCCTTGCTCACAGCCATCTGTACGCATCTAGCCACTTCGGGGATGCTTACAATAAGACCTTTGTCGATACCACGAGTCTCGGCGAGTCCTGTGCCGATAATCTTCTGCACACTTCTTGCTCCATCACGAACTTCTTCGGCTATAACAACCTTAATGTTTAAACTACCTATGTCGATGCCGACTGAAATGTGTTTGGCCATTAAATAATTTCAAAAGTCTTTGTTCTTCACTCTCCATCTTACCGCCATGTTGCATCCCTTTCAAATGAAGTAAGCCGTGGATAAAGAGATGTATGGTGCTAAAAACTTTTGTTTTGTTCAAATCGATGAAAATTTCTCCACTATTTTTTGTAAGAGGGAAGGAGAGGACATTCGCAGGTTTGTCCTTGCCTCGATAAGTTAAATTGAGTTTCCTCGAGCGAGTACTACCAATAAAGACGAGCGAGAGCTCGTACTTAGTACCTAAAATTTTATTCTTTATTTCTTCAAACGGGAGCTTGGGAGCTCTGGAGCGTGTGAGGTTCTTGATGGAGAGATCCATCTAGGTAAAATTAGCGTCGCTTCTTGCCGAACTTCTGTACTTCATTCATCTTGCCGAGCTTCATCAACTCTGCCATCTCATCCTTCCTCTTTAGATAACTTAGGGTCTTGGCGCGCTTCACATTCTCGCTCTTGGTCCTTTCGGTATAACGCTTCTCTCTAACTTTCATAAGAATACCTGCGTTTTGAACACGCTTCTGGAAGCGTCTGAGGACGCTTAAGTTGTTTTCGTTACCACCTTTGGTTACTTCGATATTTATCATTAGTTGGGCCATTTTAGCACAAGGTTTAGGCTCAGGCAAGCCCTAAAACGGCTACAAAGGTAGGTGCTTGAGGTACTCAGTTAGGTTGTCTAAGGGGATGGTATCTTGAGCTCGAGTATTGGTATTCCTCACAGTAACGGTGTTGTCGAGCGCCTCCTTCTGACCGACGATGAGGTGGTAGGGAGACTTGGTCGCCTCTGGCATCTGCATTTGGGCCACGAGCTTATCCTTGCCTAGGTAATGGTGTATGGGGATCCTGTAGCCTCGAAGGAGCTCGATGAGGTTCAAGGCCTTCATCCTTGCATCGCGTCCAAGATGGATGAGATAGAACTTCGACTTAGGAGCTTCTTTGTAAATTTTGGTACCCTTAACCTTCTTGCCTCCGTAGATAGTGGCACCGATGAGTGGGAGCTCTCGCTTGAATCCGAACCGCCTTGAGAGTCTAGAGTATCTGAATCCACCAGCGAGCAAATTATTCTCCGCATCCCTAATAGCGAAAAGAGTTTCCGAACAAAGATTCTTGTGGCCCACTAGCTCTGGGGCGAAGCGGTACTCTATCTTCAAAGCATCTAAATAATCTAGTACTTCCTTGAACTGAGCTCGACTCTGAGAGGTGAGGCTTGCAATAGAGGAAGGCATGTCCTTTTTGAACCCCTTGGCTTCCTCGCTCTCTGACTTGGCAATCTGAAAGGCGTCATCTTTAAATATTTTCTTCAATTCCTGTGAGAGATTGTGACAGGTCTTGGCTACGAAGCTCTTCAACTCTCTTTCGTACGAGGCTATAGAGTCTTTGTCGCCAATAGAGTTTATCTCGACCACCATATCCTTGTAACCCTCCTCGGTTAAGACAGATAGTGCTGTGCGAATGAGTTTGGCTTCAGCTACGCCCACTGGATAGCCTACAAGTTCTAGTGAGTAGTTGTGACCTCGCTTCCAAGACACCGCTAGTGGGTGAGGGAGGTTCGCCAACTTCTTGTCTACATAGTGCCTGATGAAGGCTGCTTTCTCCGGAGCGTTACAAACTAGTTGGTTACTGTTCTTGGGTACATCTTCTTCGCAGTCTTTAGTAATTTTAATATCTACTGGAGTGACGGACGGAGCATCGATCGGCGAGAAGCCGAAGTGTGCTGCTATCCAAAGCGGTTTATCGAATTCAGTTTTTCTCATTTGTGAATTTATCTAAACTTCCTGGCCAGAAACTAAGTGGCCAGACTCGGAAGATGGGTCGGCCAACAATATTTTTCTCTGGCACAGGGCCCCAAAACCTAGAGTCCGAGCTCCCAGCTCTGTTGTCGCCCATGACGAAGTATTCATTCTCAGCTAGTTTGACCGAATGAGAGTCCTCCTTCGCGTATATGATGTAAGGCTCAATCAATTTTAGTCCGTCTGGATTCTCCGCGTTCACTATAGTTACTTCTCCATTGTTAATCGTCACTTGCTCATTGGGTAGACCAATAACTCTCTTGATGAAAAACTTTTTTGGATCTCTTGGGTACTTAAAGATGAGTACCGAACCACGTTCTGGAGTGTTGAAGTGGTAGGTGAGTTCGTCGACTATTAGGTACTGGCTGTTTTTGAAGGTTGGATCCATCGATGCACCGTCAACGATGAAGGGTTGAGCGATGAAGAGACGGAAGGGGATGACTATAACGACTGCAATGACGACCAATTTCATTAATTCTTTCCAGAAATTCTGTTTTGATTCTTCAGAAGTAACAATTGGCTCCATAATTTCGAGACATTGTATTATAATCCTTTCATGTACACAATAATTGGTCTCGGAAACCCAGGTGAGGAGTATGAACTAACCCGTCACAACACAGGCAAAATGGCTGTTGAGGTCCTAGAAAACAAAGAAGTTAAGGCCAAGTATATTCATCAAGACACTTTCATGAATAAATCAGGAAGTGCCGTGGCCAAAGTGGTCAAAAGTAAGTCGGCTGCAAGGAAATTGATCGTTATTTATGACGATTTGGACCTCCCACTAGGTACTATGAAGATCTCTTACAACAGAGGCTCTGGCGGACACAAAGGTCTCGAGTCTGTAGCGAGGGCGGTGAAGACCAAGGAGTTTATTCGTATCAGGATCGGTATTGGCAAGAAGAGTGATATAGAGAAGCATATTTTGGGCAAGTTCACCCCCAAGGAGCAAGCTGAACTAAAGAAAGTATTTAAGAACTTAGTAACTGCAGTTGAGACTATTATCGAAGACGGATACGAGGCAGCGATGACGCAGTTTAATTAAGAAAAGCCGCGCCTAATCGGCGCGGTTCGGGACATTCACCAGGGTTTTGTAGCTGTTTACTGCTCGACCGCAGATCATGAGGAAGAAACTCTTGTCCGAGTCGGTGAGACTCGGGTAGCGTCTCCTCAGCATTCTCTCGGGGGTGTTTAGCCCCTGGCCGATGATCCTTACGATATCGTGTATCCCGTCATTATCTTCTTCGATGATGAGGTCCACTGAGAGTCTTCGGAGTACGCCAGTAAGTGCGGGGAATTGCTTGTTGCCTTCATCGTAGACGAAGCCGATGAGCATGTCGGTGACTGATACCGTGAAATTACATTCTCTCCGAATGTGGTTCATCACACTCTGCAAGACTGTGTGTAGAGGGGCAACCTCGATCTCTCGCAGGTTGATACGATGGAAGCCGTGCATGAGATAGAGGACGATTATGTGTTGCCAATCCTCTCTTTCGCCATTGTGGAACTTGGGCATACAGGGGCTCCTTTGGTGAGTTCAATCTGTCTCTTATATAGCCATAAATTGTGTATTTATGCAAAGAAAAACCCGAAGCTACGCTTCGGGCTGGGCTACTGCCTCTGGAGTGTCTTGAGGTATCTCCCGGATGCCGTCGATCACGACAGGATCATTGGTATTGTCATAGAGGTCGGCAAACCTGGGAAAGATCTGGAGTACAGCAGCGTAGATTTGCCAGTACTCGGTGAAGACTTTTCTTTCGGTGGTGGTTCCGGTCAATAGACTGAGGGTGCTTGAGCGGTAGATATTGCCGCGCTCTATCCAGTGGCTAAATACTAGCCGCTGGATAGCTCCTTCGAGTTCGTCCCATATGCGAGTGACGGGGTTTTTCCTGTACCATCTCACATCCACTCCTTCGATTTTCATCTCCTCGATCAGGTGCCAGCACTCATGGAGCTTTAGGACCGACACCGATCCTCTGCGACCACCCTTGTCTCGAATTAGGCACACTAGCACAGAGAAAACAATCAGTTCCTTGATGTTGTCATCTTCAAGCATCCGCTTGCTCATGCTGCCTCCTGTATAAGTTCAGTATCTAACACAACTGTAACATTCATTTTAAATTCACAATAAGAAATCCCCACTCTAGTGGGGATTTCTTTCAGATCGAGCTACTCGTAGTGAGCGAAGTCGAACTACTTTTTGCTCTTGTCTATGTAAGAGAGCGCCATCTTCTGCTCCTTAGGATCAAAGAGCGTGATCTTGAATGAGTATGACTTACCCATCTCAAGAGTTGCTCTTAAGTTGTCCTCAGAGCCGAACTCAGAGACATGCACAAGGCCCGCAACACCTTCCTCGATAGAGGCGAGTGCACCATGCTTGTTGTATTTGATGATCACACCCTCGACCACATCGTCCTTCTTGTAGTTCTTCGATGCATCCTTCCATGGATTCTCCTTCAAGGCCTTGATAGAGAGTGAGATTTTCTCATCCTTGATTTCGATGATCTTCACCTTCACCTTTTCTCCAATCTTGAACATTGCTTTAGGATTCTCCACTAGACCCCAATCAATCTCAGAGATGTGTACTAGGCCCTCTAGTCCTTCCTCGAGCTTCACAAAGACACCGAAGTCGACGAGTCCTGTGATCTCACCCTGGAGCTCATCGCCGAGAGTGTAACGAGCGAGGATGCTCTCCTTGCTCTTGGTCTCAGGTGACTTCTCAGAGAAGATAAGCTTACCCTCCTTAGGTGCCGCACCGATGATGGTGACAGTGAGCTTCTCACCAACTAACTTCCTTAGCTCGTCTAGGATCTTGTCCTTATCGCCATCGTTCACTCTAGGATAATGCTCAGGCTTAAGCTGTGATGCTGGGAGGAATCCTTGGATACCTTGCCAGTTCAAAATAAGTCCACCCTTGTTGGCATCAGTAACAAGAATGTCGAAGATTCTCTTGTCGCGGATTGCCTCGTCAGCGTCGCTCCAGATGAGTGCCTGTCTTGCTTCCTTAAGAGAGATCTCGATGTAGCCGTCTTTGCCACCCATAGAGACCACCTTGCCTGCGACCGCATCGCCGACATTGATCTTCTTGATTATGTCACGAGCGTTCATGAACTCGCGTCCGTAGATGATACCGGTGCCGTATGGAGGTAAGTCGATATATACCGCTCCCTTGTCGATGCTTATTACAGAACCTTCCACTACATCCTCAACTGCTGGTGGGTTTGGTGACTTAGCCACCAACTGACCCATAAGAGAGTTGTCTACTTCGACAACCTTCTCCTTCTTAACTTTTTCTTTAATCATTAGTGTGATTCTCAGACGGTCCTTCGGCCTCAAGAGTGTTTGCCTAGGCGGGAAGGGGATACGTACCGAGAGTTGCTATTAAACTCACACGAGCCATCAAGGTAACAGAAAATGATCGGTTTGTAAATGTTTTTGTATATAAAAAAGAACAACCCTTGTGGGGGTTGTGTGTGGGGCGGTGGCTCCCGCGGGCCCCGGATCGTGTCCGGGGCCCGCGGGGTAAAACTATGCCGCGTTTTCGTCTGCTCTGTGTGTTCCAACGCCGGTCCTTGCCGGGACAATGATGGTGTAAGCGGGCCCAGTTACCTTAACCTGGGTGATTCGTCGGGTAACACCTCCTTTCTTTGTAAACCCCGTGGGGTCGGCGACTGTTGGGCGGAATGCGTCCGGCCCTGCGCGAGCTCCGAGTCGAGTCTTGGCCGCCGAAGTGGTGCCAATCTGACCGGAGCGGAGTAGCCCGTCACTGTCTCTCCTAGGCTCAGTGGTCTACCGACTGGTAGCCACCTTGCTGAATTCAGGCGAGAGTGAGGGGCAGCCCCGCACGCCCTGTGGGCATGCGGGCAGGAACTAATCTATATTAACCTTAGCACACCCTGTCTATAATGTCAAGCACTTTTTTGCCTTCCACCTTATTTACTGAGGGGAGGGCTCGGGGGAAATATGGGGATAAATTGTGGATAACTCCTACCAAGGCCCGGCCTCGGTAAAATAATAGAAAAAGCCCGCTAGTGTGTGCTAGCGGGTCTTTGGGGGTACTGTCATCTGATATTTATCGAGCATCGCAGACTCGTCCTGAGAGATGGCGTGGAATCGACTCCTACGCATCGTAACTGGATCAAGCTTGACAGCTCTTGGAATCTGCTTGCTCAACACCTCTGCGGCTGTTATTGCCGAAGAGATGCCAAGCATGAGAACTGTCAGACTCATAGTAGTCCAGAGAGCTCTCTTGATTCCTTGGATCACTGACCAGCCTTCGTGACGACGAACTTGTCACAGCGAGGGTTCTCGATGTCGAGGGACGAGGTGAAGGTGAGCATGTAGTTCGGCACCACCGTGTAGGTGATACTCGCGATCGGCTTCCGAGAGCAGATGCGCACTTCACCGGTATTCGCGAGGCGGAGTTCTCCGCTCTGGAGTACCTCGATCGTCTGCGGGTCACTCGAGCAGAAGGTCTGTGTGCTGTCAGAGACATCGCAGTCCTTCCGCGCCGGCTTGAGTACGATAGCCGGAGTTGAGTCGACCTGGGTCGCCGTGTCTGCCACTTCGACTGGTGTAGTGACCGAGTCCTTGCTGTCATTCTGGAAGTAGGCGAGCGCACGTGGGGTTCCCTTCACTAGGAGCCAAGCTCCGATGCCTATCACAGCGATTGCGGCAATGGTTCGAAGCAGGCCACTGATCCTTCCCCCAATCGAGCTACTGGTCCACCAATTACGAAGTTGAAGCACTTGAGCCTCCTTAAAGGGTCTGGGTTCTGTGGGTATAATGTATTAAATTAGCTCTGTTGTCAAGCATATTAATAGGTAGAAAGTGCTGGTTTTTGGCCTCAAATATGCTAAAATAGACTTATGATAGTGACCTACCAAGGCCAGTCTTCCTTCAAGATCTCTCAAGGGTCTCTCTCTTTAAGCATCAACCCCACTTCGAAGACCGCGGCCGACATCACGCTCTTTACTACAGAGAGGAGTGAGACCTCGGAGAAGTCCGGATTCGTCATTATGGGCCCGGGGGAATATGAGGTGAAGGATGTCTCGATCAAGGGATTCTTGTCTAAGGGCAAGAAGGATTTGATAAACACTGTATATAAGATGAATGTTGAGGGCATGAATATTTGTTTTCTCGGTGATTTGGCTGATGCAGATTTGAGCTCGAATGTGATAGAAGAGTTAGAGGATATTGATCTACTCTTCGTACCGGTTGGTGGGGGTGGAGTACTCGATCCAAATACGGGTTACAAACTTGCCGTAAAGCTAGAGCCTTCCCTTATCATTCCTATGCATTACGACGCCGAAAGCTTGAAGAAGTTTATAAAAGAGGCTGGAGAGGATAAGGCTGATGCAATAGATAAATTGGTGATAAAAAAGAAGGACCTGGAAGGCAAGGAGGGCGAGATAGTGGTGTTGAAAGAAGAGTAGAATAAGGAATAATGAATAGTAAATAAAATGAGAAAGTACTTAAGTGAGCTCCATACCAAGCCAAGACATCACAAGAGGAGATTTGCCTTCCTTGTTTCTGCTGTTGTCACACTTTCTATATTTGCTATCTGGTCTGGGGTCAAATTTGGTGCGAAGCCGATCGTTGTGAAGAAGGAGACCGGCACTGTGAATCTCGCTTCAGCTTCGAGTCAAAATAGTTTGGATAAGGTGGTCGGCTCACTCAAAAACTCTTGGAAGAATCTAATAACCAGTGATGACAGATAACACCGAAGACAGTAAGAGAGTAGTCTCACGTTCGATCGTCTCTGAGATGAAGGACTCCTTTATCGACTACGCGATGTCGGTTATTACAGACCGCGCTCTTCCTGATGTAAGGGATGGTCTTAAACCAGTGCACCGTCGCATTCTCTATGCAATGCATCAGATTGGTCTAACCGCTTCAGCCAAGACAAGGAAGAGTGCTACCGTAGTCGGAGAGGTGCTAGGAAGTTACCATCCACACGGCGATGCCTCAGTGTATGACGCCATGGTCAAGCTTGCTCAAGAGTTCTCTACTCGTTATCCACTCGTTATTGGTCAAGGTAACTTTGGTTCTATCGACGGAGACGGAGCTGCTGCCTACCGATACACCGAAGCCAAGATGAGCAGGCTCGCACAAGAGCTCTTGGGAGATATAGAGAAGGATACTGTTAACTTCCGCCCTAACTATGACGGTACCAAGAAGGAACCCGTAGTCCTACCTAGTGCTGCACCGAACCTCTTGCTCAACGGTACTCTTGGTATTGCTGTCGGTATGGCGACAAACATTCCACCTCACAACTTAAATGAGGTTGTAGATGCGACAGTGATGCTTCTAAACGACCCAGAGGCGACAACTGAAGATCTGCTCGAGTTTGTGAAGGGTCCCGACTTCCCAACTGGAGGCATTATTTATAACCAGAAGGATATTGCTCATGCATACGCCACTGGTCGAGGAGGAATACTTACTCGTGGAGTAGCAGAGATAGTGGACGACGGTAAGATCGAGCAGATCATCATTACCGAGATTCCTTATAGGGTAAACAAAGCCACTCTTATAGAAAAGATTGCTGAGTTACACAGAGAGAAGAAGGTTGAGGGGATCAAAGCACTTCGCGATGAGTCAACAAAAGACATTCGAATTGTGATTGACCTAAAGCAGGGTAGTCAGCCACAAAAGGTCTTGAATGCACTATACAAACACACCCAACTCGAGGACACCTTCCATGTGAACTTGGTTGCGCTTGTAGACGGTGTGCCACAGACCATGTCTTTGAAGGGCATACTCGAGAGCTTCGTGAAGCATAGAGACGAGGTGATAAGAAGGAGAAGTGCCTTCGATCTCGCACAAGCCGAGGCAAGAGAACACATTCTTCTTGGACTCAAGAAGGCTCTAGACCATATAGACGAGATAGTGAAGCTTATACGTGCGTCGAAAACTGTGGATGATGCAAGAGCAGGATTGATGAAGACCTTCAAGTTCTCTGAACTTCAGGCCAATGCCATTCTTGAGATGAGACTGCAGAAGTTAGCCGGTCTCGAGAGGAAGAAGATTGAAGACGAACTTAAGGAAGTGCAGGCCCTCATTGCTTATCTCAAAGACCTTTTGTCATCTGATAAAAAGATTCGTAATTTAATAAAGGAAGAGTTGCTCAAGGTTGAAGAGAAGTACGGTGACGAGCGTCGCACTAAGGTTATTAAGGGCGGGGTGAAGAATATCTCAATGGAGGACTTGATCCCTGACGAAGAGCAGGCAATAGTGCTCACCTCAGGTGGTTACATCAAGCGCACAGACCCGCACGAATACAAGAGGCAGAAGCGTGGAGGTGTCGGAGTGGTGGACCTCGATACTAAAGAAGAGGATTTCGTTACGAACTTCCTTGTTGCTTCTACTCACTCAGACCTACTCTTCTTCACCGACAAGGGTAAGGCGTATCAGATCAAGATGTATGACATTCCTGAGGCCAAGCGTGCAACTCGCGGCAAGTCTATTATGAACTTCATCAACCTCAGTGCAGAGGAGAAGGTGACCTCGATTCTCGCCATGCCTAAGGATGCGAAGAACATCGAAGGCTCGCTCGTGCTTATAACCAAGGATGGTACAGGTAAGCGTGTTTCCGCCAAGTCTTTTACCGATGTTAGGTCGAGCGGGATCATCGCAATACGCCTTGATGCTGGTGACAAGCTTGTCGCAGTAGGTCACGCGGAGAAGGGTGACACAGTGTCTCTCGTCACTAAGGAGGGTATGTCTATACGATTCAAGGACTCTGACATTCGTGAGATGGGACGCACTGCAGGAGGCGTTAGAGCAATATCACTTGATAAGAAGGACGAGGTTATCGGGGCGCACGTTATTAAAGGTGCTTGGAAGAACGCGCACCTGCTTGTCATCTCGGCCAACGGTTATGGTAAGAGAACAGAGCTTGATGAATATAAGATCCAGGGTAGAGGCGGAAGTGGAATACTAACATCTAAAGTGACAGACAAGACCGGAGAGGTGATGGCGAGTCAGATTGTGACAGAGGAAGAGTCGGAGGTGATAGCCATTTCTAAGAAGTCTCAAGTGGTGCGGGTGGACATTGCAGAAGTGCCAGTACTTGGAAGATCAACTCAAGGAGTGAGGATAATGAAGCTTCGTGATGGTGACTCTCTCGCATCTCTCATTTGTTTGTAAAAGTTTAAACATATAAAAAAGATCAGCCCCGCCTGCACAGTGTGTGCGAGCGGGGCTTGTTGATCATCGTCGAGAGATCGTCACGACCGTCTCGGTCGACTTCATGAAGCGATCGATGCAGCCGAACTTGACCGTGGTGGTCTTGCCGGGGGCAGGGTACCAGCGGTGGTTCGGGTCGATCGAGAAGTTCGATTCGAGGGTGATCCCAGTCGCCGGTTCGTTGTCGGCCGGGTTGTCCACCTGGCAGGCCGTAGCTCGGCTTGCCTTGAAGAAGAGGTCGACCTTCTCGCCGGAGTTCACCTCGAAGTTTGGTCGGGCCGCGCTCGAGTTGTGATCCATGATGAACGAGTTGTAGCTCGTGCTCGTGGATGCATTCGTCCGAGTAACCTCGATCACCGGCACGGCGACCTGGATCTTGGTCTGCGCCTCCGCCCGTTCCGCGATGAGTGGGATCAGGATGATGGCGAAGATGAGGGTGAGGGGCATGAGCCACAGGGAGTTCGAGTTCTTCACTGACTTCTCCTTTCTATGAGGGGTACAGAGTTGGTCGAGGAATTCGACCAATACTTTGTATATCATACACACAAATTAGTATTTTGTCAATCCAGTAATAAATATATAAAAGTTGAAAGCCCCGCTTGCACAGTGTGTGCAAGCGGGGCTTGTGCCTCTCTGCGAGCGTTAGCTCACAAGGAGGTCTTGGTCAACATCGGCTCACGATGTTCCGATCGACGAGGGAGATGGCCTTGTCGTCGTTCTTCGCCGCCGCCGGGTACCCCATGGTACTTCGCGTGTTGATCGCCGCCGCCTTCTTCACCTTCCGCGAATTCATACGGGTGGACGAGGTGGGCATGGCCGCGAGATCGCCCGAAGGGCTCACCTCCTGGTCGACGACGACCATGGTGGCGGCGAGACGGGAGACGTTGTACGTGCGATGCTCGGAGAGACCGACCATCTTGAGGTCGGGCATCGCCGGGTTGGAGGTGAGGATGAAGTTGAGGGACGAGAACTGCTCGGCGTCCGTCACCATGGCGGTGCCGGGGTCGATCGGCGTCTTGGCGTCGAAGAAGTCCTTGGACTTCCTGGTCTCGGCAGCCGCGGTCGGCGGCATGGCGAGCGAAACGGCGATCAGCGCGAGGGGCAGGAGACGCTTCAGCATCATGTGCACACTCCGTGTGTGAAAGGTACAAGCAATGATCGACCTTGTTCGATCATTCTGCGAAGTATGATACCCTAATATAAATATTTGTAAAGCGAGGTATAAAAATGCCCTGATTCCGAATCTTCGGAATCAGGGCAGGCCTGAGGATTCAGGGCTCCTAGTTGTTAGAAATGCTCCGGGTGAAGAAGCATATGCCGTCTGTGTGTAGGAGCTTGGCTGTAGCATGCTCAGCGACATGATCGGGGACGGGGGCACCTCTTGGTACGAAGATGGGTCGATCGTCGAGATCGTTCGCGATCTTGAGACTTCCATCTTCTATGTAGTGTAGACCCCTGTCCTTGCGAACGACCTGTCGAAGTTTGCCTAGGGTGGTGGCGGAATCCCGGGTTTCCGTCGATGTTGGCATTTCTTGACTACCCTCTTGCATGTGGTTTGAACTGTACTGCGGGGAACAACTCCATTTATAATAATAATCCATTTTTACCCTTTTGTCAAATGTGGATAAGGTTAGTGTTATAATAATCTCATGTTCAGTGACCCAAAGAAGAATGTTATAGAGTTCGGCTTCATCCCCGGGCAGAGGGTGGTCGACTTGGGGAGTGGCGCAGGACACTATTCTCTCGCCCTTTCGGCTTCTCTGGGAGAGGGGGGCAAGGTGGTTGCGGTAGACATAGACAAACCCCTACTTTCTAAACTTAAGAATGAATCAATTCTTCTTGGACAGACGAACGTCGATGTCCTCGACGGTAATATAGAGAAGATGGGCGGGGTGAAGCTCCGTGACGGATACTCAGATGGTGTCGTATTCTCTAATGTGTTGTTCCAGTTAAATAGTATCCCCACCGCACTTGATGAGGCGAAGAGGTTGCTCAAACCAGGAGGTAAGGCCTGTGTCGTTGAGTGGACTGACCTTACGGTGCTTACTGGCAAAAAGGACTTCATCCAAGGCAAGGCCATAACCGAAGTAGATACGAAAAAGTTTTTCGAAAAGGCTGGGTTCGTCTTCGAGAGGAGCTTCAACGCAGGGGAGAAGCACTATGGTCTAATCTTTAAGAAACCTCTACAATAGAATCAAATGTCGAAATTTCAAGTAGTGCTCTTGGTTGTCTTCGGAGCCTTCATTGTCATTGCTGTCATCCTCTTCTCACAGAGCAGGGGCAGCAGCGTCTCTAAGACCAACTTAACTATCTGGGGTTCGCTTTCTAGTTACGACTTCCGTGAGTTAGTCAGTACCGCCACTCAGTTGAAGGATGGCACAGTCACTTATAATTATGTAGAGAAGTCAGAGAGTACATTGTCCAAGGATTTTACCGACGCTTTGGCGGTGGGTAAGGGACCAGATCTAATAATTCTCGGAGTGGATAGTGTAATGTCCGAGAGAGAGAAGCTCATGCTTATCCCGAATGAGAGTGTGAAGCCGGCCGACTATGCCTCTACCTTTATTAAGGAGGCCGAGCTCTTCCAGACACCTCTTGGTACCTACGCTCTTCCACTCTACGTAGATCCGATGGTTATGTATTGGAATAGAGAGATGTTCGCCAAGGCATCACTTGCAGTTCCTCCTGTGTATTGGGACCAAATTTATACATATATTACTAAGTTGACCACTAAGGATGGTGCGGGGAATGTCATCCAGTCTGCAATGGCTCTCGGCGAGGCCAAGAACATTCCTCATGTGAAGGAGATTATGACCCTACTCCTTCTTCAGGCCGGTACACCGGTTACTATTTCTTCGGGTGAGAGTCTGCGCTCTACTCTACTCGAGAGTACTGGTGGTGCCCAGATACCAAGTTTCTCCGCGCTTGAGTTCTATACTCAGTTCGCCAATCCACAAAAGTCCTATTACTCTTGGAACCGCTCACAGGTGTCTGCAGAGAACCACTTTACCAGTGGTAAGAGTGGTATGTACTTAGGTTTCGCAAGCGAGTTACCAATACTTAAGGCGAAGAACCCAACCATGGACATTGGAGTTTCTCCAGTGCCTCAGTCCAGGGCTTCTGGGAAGAGCATTACGGCAGGCAAATTATTTGGTATTGCTCTCGTCCGATCCACCAGAGACCCAGCAGGCGCTATATTGGGTGCACTTGCACTAGTGTCCAATGAGTCTGTGAGTGTGCTTACGAAGATCACACCAGTCATACCTGCTAGAAGAGACTTGTTGTCGTTAACACCTACGGATCCAGCGGGCTTCACCTTCTACGGAGCAGCTCTCCAGTCTGCCTGGTGGCGAGATCCAGAGCCCAAGGAGACGAGAAAGATCTTTGTCGAGATGGTCGAGGCGGTTACCTCTGGTCGTGCCAGAGTAGATGAGGCAGTCAGTACCGCTAACACCGCTCTTAATAACTTGTTAGAAAAATAATTTATGGACCGCATCTGGCAACCACTTATAGTTTGCGACGGAGCATTGGGAACGAGTGATCCTTGTGGCTACGATGACTTGATCGAGCTTGCAAATGTGATTATCAATAACTTTACAGTGATTGCTGTACTAGGTGCTTCTATCGCCTTTATCTATGTTGGTATCAAGTTGCTTACCTCAGGGGGAGATGTGGGAGCGATGAAAGACGCCAAGGATACAGGCACCAATGTTCTTAAGGGTTTGTTTTTCGTCCTCGCCGCTTGGGTAATTGTAAAGACTATTACCACAGTCTTGCTTAGCGAGGAATTCTTAAGTGGTAGTATAATTTAGACATGAGAAAATTTGTCCCACATTTGTTTGCCTTCCTCATAGTGTTTTCTATTGGAGTAACTTTAGTTAGTGCTCAGTCAGGTGGAAGAACAGGGACAAACAGTGGTTCAATACCCAATCCATTCAACTGTGGTGGTGCTGGGGGGGATTGTAATCTCTTTATGTTCATCAATACTATTGTGGATAAGGTTCTTATCCCAATTGGTGGGGTCTTGGTGATCTTGTCCTTCATCTACTCTGGGTTTATGTATGTCATGGCACAGGGTAAGCCAGGCGACATCGAGAAGGCCAACAGAGCACTTCTCTACACAGCTATTGGTGCAGCTATTCTTCTAGGAGCAAAGGTCCTCACCACCGTTATAGAGAATACTGTTAACTCACTTAGAGCATAATGCCCACAGATCTAAGAAGTTTAATAAACATCTTTCTCGGGTTAATTAACCCACTTATTTTGGTCTTGGCAGGGCTTTCACTACTCATGTTCTTTAGAGGACTACTCAACTTTATTGTTAAGTCAGATGACACCAAGAGTCTTGAGGAAGGGAAGGAGATGATGAAGTGGGGGCTCATAGGTCTCTTCGTCATGGTATCTATCTGGGGGATACTCACCACCTTCACCACCACCTTTGGCTTCGGACAAATGGGTTTCCCGCTACTACCAGAGAACGGTAGAGTGTAATAAAATATATTTATGCAAAATTTAAGAACATTGATATTAGAATTCGGTAACTTGGTGAAGCTGGCTATACCTATAGTGGTTGGTCTAGCACTTCTTGGATTCTTCTGGGGATTAGCTAAGTACATCTTCTCTCAAGGTAATGAGAAGTCAACAATGGAGGGCAAGAAGGTTATGCTCTACGGCTTAGTGGCACTCTTTGTCATGGTTTCTGTGTGGGGGATTATCGGCTTCTTCCAGAGGGACTTGAATATCGAAGGAGGTGGTATTATCCAGATTCAGTCTATATAGAATCTGTGGAGTACTTGAGTGTGAAGTTGGGGATATAAGGTATTATTATAGAGTACCTGTCGCGGTATATTACAAACAATTTACGAATTAAAGTTATACATGAAAAAGTTACTATACACAGCTCTTGCATTCGGACCAAGCATTGCTTTCGCTCAGAATCTTGGTGGTGTTGATAGACTTCTAACATCAATTGGTCGTCTAGTTAATGCTGCTACACCGATTGTTGTTGGTCTAGCACTTCTTGGATTCTTCTGGGGCTTGATGAAGTTCATCTTCGCAGCAGGTAGCGAGGACTCAAAGGCAGATGGTAAGAAGATTATGATCATGGGCATCATTGCTCTCTTCGTTATGGTTTCAGTCTGGGGTCTAGTTGGATTCATTGCCGGCAACCTAGATCTAGACAACAGTAGTTCTGTTGTTGTTCCATCTGTACCTATAAATTAGATCTAATCTAATTAGATGGACATCTCTCGGTTCTTAAACAGTGTTAATGCTGTCATCATTAACCCGATCATCGTGCTCGTCTTCGCCATAGCCTTTCTCGTATTCTTCTGGGGTCTGTATCAATTCATCTCACAGGCGGGGGAGAGCACCAAGAGAGAGGAGGGGAAGAAGAAGATCCTCTACGGGTTAATTGGGATGTTCGTCATGTTCTCTGCATATGGCTTGATGAAACTAGTTCTCAATACCTTCGGTATCTCGAGCCCGCAATACCTAAACAGCCAAATTAGATAAGTAACAGCCCCCGCAATGATGCGGGGGCCTTTGTTGGGGTTGATTTGGCTCTCGAGAGGCTTCGTCGACATGAAGATGATGCGGACGGGGTTCTCCTCGAGGGAGACGAACTCGACCTTCTTCAAATTCGGTGGGACGAGGGCAGTACCCTTGATGTCCTTCAGGAACTTGATGCTGCCAGTCTGGCCGTTCGTGGTCTCGTAGTTCATGGCGTAGGAGACGTACTCCATCCGCTCGAAGACAACCTTCGCGCCCTTGGGGATCTCGATCTGGCGTGAGCCAGTCCTCGTCACCTGGATGGTCAGAGTGTCGACGAAGCGCTCGGCATCATCCTTCTTCATCAGGTTCGCTTCGGCGATCGCGTTCGCGAGCGCACGAGTAGCATCGGTGTTCTTCACGATCTTGTCACCTCGGGTGTAAGTACCCCAGAGGATGAAGATAATGAGTACGCTCATCACGAGCGAACCGAAGACAGATCCCTTCTGAGTGCTTGAGCTTGTCGGTGTCTTCTTCCCTCGGGACATCTTGATCATGCCCCAGACGAGAAGTGTCGAAACAGCGACGATGCCGAGCGTCCAGAGGAAGATCTTTATGACTGGGATCTCTCTACTTTCGACCACATAGATCGAAAGAAGGGGGAAGATCACTGCCAATCCGATCCAGAACACGTTCTTGAACTTCATTACTGACTCTCCTTGTGAAAGAATTTCTTAGTTAATAATAGCACACATTATCATATTTTGTCAAGTAAAAGGCCCAGACGCATTGCGCTGGGCCTGACCCTCTACTTCAAATTCACAATTCCTGAACCACCGATGACCTGAGGCTTGGCTTCCTTGATGGCCTCAGCCATGGATATCATGCCACCGTCAGGGACTGAGCCACGAGCAGCGAATTCAGCACGGATGCCTTCAGCCTCGATCTTGCGACGATTGCTTTCGGCCTCCGCCTTGATTCGAGTTTCCTCTGCACGAGTAGTTGCAGTTTTTACATCTTCAACAGCGATGGCATTACGACGCATAGCCTCGTTCATCTCCTTGTTGCCAGATTCGAGATCGAATCCGGTGTAGAAGAGACCTTGGATCTCCAGACCTCGACCATTTTTTAGGCCTACAGTCTGGTTCTCGTCCTCATTTGCCTTGAGGATGAAGTCGACCATGTCTTCTCTGCCTGGAGTGTCACGTTCATCACGGAGGTCCTTGACGGACTTGGCCGAGATGTATGCGCGAGCTCGAGCTGTGACAGCTGCTACAGCTTGCACATCCGATTTACCGGCAAGGAACTCCGCCTTCTCCGGATGGATCATCAGGACATTGAAGACGAGAGTGATACTGGCGGGGTAGTTCTCACTGGTGGGGATGTTCACCAACTCGATCGCCATGGTTGTGGCGAAATAGAAGAGGTGCTCCTCACCAGGCTTCGTCTCAGTTCTGACTACTGCGTATTCACTTGATCCAGGCTTGAGCTCGTATGTGTCGTACCTGCGACGTCTACGGTAATACTTCTTGAAGAAGCCGACATTCACCACACCGAGCTTGGCGAGAGGTCCAACATGTGGAGGTTGGGTGCCAGGCTCGAACTGTCTAGTGGTTTCGTTGTATCCCCACTCGGGAATGGTCGTCGGGAGGACGCTGTGGAATGGCCCATCCTTACTAGCCTTGACCATCATGACCACCTTTCCTGGTGGTGACATGGTCCTGAATGGTGACCAAGGTTTGTCTTGCTCGGCCAACCAGACGATTGTTGCTGGGACACCATACTCCACTGCGAGGAAGAGAATCCCCACGAAGAGTAGTGCCACAATGAGAACAATCACGACCTCCATACGCCCCTCCTTAAGGGATTTGTGAATGAGTCAATGAGCTTCTACCACTACTTTATCATAAAAATATACAAAAGTCAAGCTAAAACATTATCGAAATATCTAGCTAAAGAAAGTTATCCACAGTTTTTTACCGAGGCCGGGCCTAGGTAAATTCTTCTCAAGAAAACATTTATGTGGGCAGGTGAGCTTGGGTTGGGACCCAAGCGCAAGACTCTGAGCACCGAAGATGCGAAGAGTGTACAGCCTCTGTAAGAGGAGGACGTAGTCCTCGAACGAACACTTTGTGGGCGGGAGAGGACTTGAACCTCCACACCTTGCGGCACTTGGTCCTAAGCCAAGCGTGTCTACCATTTCACCACCCGCCCGAAGATACAAATGTACCATAAGTATGTCTTGTGGTCACACATAAAATCCTGTTGGATTTTTGCGCGACCCCGCCTCGGCCCGTCGGCCTCCGGCTTGCACAAACCGAAAAAAGTGCCACCGGCACTTTATTTCGTGTTTGTGCACCCTGAAGGGATCGAACCTTCGACCTTATCCTTAAGAGGGATCTGCTCTACCAGCTGAGCTAAGGGTGCAGGTAAGGGAAACTATATCTAAAATGCTAACACATTTCAATGCTATTTCGCCTCTAGAATGTATTCGTACCTGAACTTTTGATTACGGTTTGTGACTTTAAATATCATCAGATAATACATTCTTCCATCTATTGTCTCTATGCTAATTATTGAATCAGCCTCTGGTTCTTTGCCGGACAGTGGTTTGTCTTCGATGATCCTTCTATCTTTGCCGAAACCAATAGCTTTTATAATTCTTGTCATACCGAATTGGATATCAGAGTAGCTCTCTTTCTTGCCCATATTGAATTGTTTGGACAAAACGTCTTCCAACCCTTCTTTATTTTCAAATTTAGTGCTTCTTATGTAAGCCTCCACTTCATCTATATTTAAATCCGATGACTCGAGACGGCTTGCACGAATCTCTTCTTGTGGGACTGGCTCCGGTATAAGTGGAAATTCTCCTGATTCTCTCATACGTTTAATTCTATCATGCAGTGCGAGATGGGAGAATCGAACTCCCGCCCGATGCTTGGGAAGCACCAGTTCTACCACTAAACTAATCTCGCTTGGTGCCCGAGGTGGGGGTCGAACCCACATCCCTTGCGAGACACGATTTTAAGTCGTGCGCGTATACCAATTCCGCCACTCGGGCAATGTCCCGTAATAACGGGAGGGAGGCCTAGGGCGGAATCGCACCGCCGCATAACTCTTTTGCAGAGAGTTGCCTTACTACTTGGCGACTAGGCCGAAATACTTATAGAACATGCTCTACATTATCACATTTAGATCTCTCGACTAATCTCGTCTAACCTTTGACGATTCCTCTCACCATAGTCAATTTGGAAGCGGAGGTGGGGGATGATGCCGATACGAGCCTTACGCTTTAGATGTTCCTTAAACTCTGGTGCTTTCCTGTCTAGAAACTTTTTAGCAGTATCTTCCTCGCTCTCAGGTATGGTGGTGAAGAAGATTATAGCGTCCTTGCCGGAGGTATTAAGTACTACTCTGGTCACAGTGATGAGTGATGAGATGCCAGAGTTCTCTAGGATGAATTTGGCAGCTTCGCGGTGGAGAGTCTCTTCTACTTTGTCGTGTTTTAGTTGTCGCATGTTTATAGGGAGTTTATCGAACTATTTTACTTGGTGACCATTACGATTCTTTCTAGGTGGTCCCCAGGAGCTATCTCGGTCTTAGACTCTACAAGCATGCCGAACTCGTTGCCCTCTCCTATACTATCTACTACAACCTTAGACTGTTGGAGCTCCTTCACCTTGCCTCGACCCACTTCTTCCTCTCTTCTTATGATGCGGAAGTTTGATTTACCTTCAAGTAATCCTGTCTCCATTCTTGCCCCCAATACTTGTTTGTCCTTAGTCTTGCTAAAGCACTTGAGTACCTTAGCTCTACCCATGACCTCCTCTGTTTCGAACTTAGGCGCCTTTTCGTTCAATAATTCCTCAACTCTTTCTGTGAGTTTATAGATAATGTCATACAGCTCTATCGAAATAGTTTCAGTACGTTCTGCCAAGGCCCCAGCTTGTGCATCTATCTTAGTGTTGAAACCGAAAATGATAGTCCCTGGAGTGGTCATACCGGTCTTCACATCGCTCTCGCTTATTGTGCCGACATCTGCACTAACTATTTTTATAGAAATTTTATCTTTATTAATTTTCCCCAATTCATATTTAATAGCCTCTAGACTCCCGGCTGCGTCTGCTTTGATGATAATTGGTAGAGATATAGATCCATCCTCAGCACTAGCTTGGGGCATTTCGTTCTTTGGTACATGTGCTTTGATTGCTTCTGAGTCAGCGTAGAATTGTGCAGCCCTCTTGTCATCGAAAATTTCGAAAGTTGCACCAACGAGAGGTAGTCTGTCCCAACCAATTATTTGTACTGGAGAAGAGAAGGTGAGTGACTCAATCTTTGTGCCCATGGCATCAAGGATAAATCGGAGTGGAGCAATGGTGCCTATGGATGCTGCTACTTGGCCAGTTTTTATCGTTCCATCTTTGAGTACTCCAACGGCAGTGATGCCCTTTTTGGCATCGAGCCTACTCTCGATGATCACTCCGGATCCAAGTCGATCTGCCTCACCGGTGCAATGCTCAACTTCTGCGAGAAGAAGTACCAGGTCTAGGAAATCGTTTATACCAACTCCAGTCTTTGCTGAGAGTGCAACCATGGGCACATCTCCACCGTATCCTTCGACGAAGACATCATTCTCCGCAAGAGATTGTTTAGCCATCTCGACGTTAGCTGATGGTTTGTCGATTTTAGTGATAGCAACAATCATTGGCACGCTTGCCTCCCTGATTCTCTTAAGTGCTTCGATGGTCTGAGGCTTCACCCCATCTTCTGCGGAGACAACCAAGACACCAATGTCCGCAGCTTTGGCACCACGAGCACGAATGGAGTTGAAGGCTTCGTGTCCAGGAGTATCGAGGAAGGTGATCTTCTCTGTCGCGCCATCGCTATTTGTATGTGCTATTTCGTATGCAGAGACATGCTGAGTTATGCCACCAGCCTCTTTATCGACAGTATTTGCCTTCCTGATGTAGTCAAGGAGGGTGGACTTGCCGTGGTCAATATGACCCATTATTGCTACTACTGGTGGCCTTCTAGACTTCATAGTACGGGCACTTTAGCACAAAAAAGTTGCAAAATCACGCTTTATTTCTAGAATGAGTCAATGGGAATCTTTAAAAGAGCTAGAATTTTCTTGGATTTTGCAGGTGGGCAAAGCAACCCCTCGGCTATTCATGCTGAGGGGGTGAGGGCAAGGTCGAGTTTGGAAGACTCTCGTTTACGTCTGGCGAGGTTGCTTGGGGTGCAAAAGAAGGAGGTTGTCTTCACCTCTGGGGGGACCGAGTCAGACAACATGGCCATCTTGGGCATTTTTGAGGCCGCTAGAAAAAATATTTCGAGACCACACATCATAATCTCGAGAGTTGAGCATAGTGCTGTCAGCGAAGCAGCTAAGGAAGTGGAGAGACGTGGTGGCGAAGTAACGATAGTCGAGCTTGAGGATGGGGTAGTGAATGCCAACACAGTTTTGGAATCAATTAAGGAGAATACGGTCTTGATATCTATTGTTTACGCCAACAGTCACACTGGAGGCATTAACCCAATTCAGAAGATCACTAGACTGGTTAGGGATATAAGAAACAAAAGTAATTCCAAATATCCCCTTGTACACACTGATGCCACTCAAGCACTCGGCTACTTGCCGGTGGGTTTCCCCAAGCTTGGTGCAGACCTGATTACTCTAGACGCATCAAAGATAAGAGGACCGAAGGGTGTCTCTGCTCTAGTGGTACGAGGAAATGTAAATATAAGACCAATAATCTTTGGTGGTGGACAAGAGTTTGGTCTAAGGAGTGGTACAGAGAATGTAGAAGAAATAAAGAAGTTTGCCGAAGTGGTAGAAGAGAGTGAAAGAGATAGAGAGAAGAATTTCTCGAGGTTAAAAATCTTGAAAAATTTATTTCTAAGTGAGGTGGAGAACTCGGTGCCACAAGCGGTGGTAAATTCTCCGGAACAGAGCCTGCCCAATATTGTGAGCCTAAGTATCCCAAATGCCTTACATGAGTTTCTAGTGATTAAGTTAGATGCTAGTGGTGTATCGGCCTCTACTGGGAGCGCCTGCCTTTTTAGGAAGAGTGACTCTGATACTGATGCAATCCGTTTTTCTTTTGGTTCAAAAACTAATGAAAGTGAGATAAAAAGAGTTGTTAGAATCTTGAAAGACGTTGTGTTATAATGAGTTTTATGACAACGATGGAAGATCTCACAAAGACTCAAATCGTTCTTCTAACGCTTTTAGTGAGCTTTATCACTTCGATTGCGACAGGGATCATTACCACCTCGCTCTTGGCAGAGGCTCCTCAAGGAGTAACTCAGACTATTGACCGAGTTGTAGAGCGCACAGTCGAGAGGGTGACAACTCCATCAGGCGGAGGAACGGTTAAGGAGGTAACAGTGGTCAAGGAGGGCGACGCAATAGTGTCGGCTATTGAGGCTAACACCAAAGCAGTTGTCCGTATCAAGTCACCAGCAGGAGTAGATGGAATTCAACATTTCTACGGTCTTGGAGTGGTGGTGAACAAACAAGGCCTAGTACTTTCTGATAGGAGAGATATTATCCAAGGTAGTACTTACTCAGTAGTCTTCTCCGATGGTACTGAGCTCGGAGCAACGATTCACAAGGTTAGCTACACAGGTAGCATGATACTCTTTAGATTAGTTGCAGATGATTCTAAACTCCGTACACTTTCAACCGTCTCGATGTCTGAGTCTGACCCAAAGCTTGGTCAGACTGTAGTAGCTATCGAAGGTAGCGAGAGGAATGCTATTAATGTAGGTAGGATCCTCTCGCTGAACCCGGCTACAGGTTTCGCAGTGACCGACATAGATAGCAGCGAGACAGCAGGAGGACCACTACTCAACCTATCGGGCGAGTTAGTCGGGTTGAAGACTTCAAACAACGACCTCTCAATAACTCAAGGTTTATACACATCGGTTAGTTCGCTCAAGGAATTTATTGCTAATAACTCTTAACAGAGATTACAAAACAATATGCCACCATTCAACCATTTTACGACGAAGGCTAAAGAGGCAATAAGAAGAGCTCACGAGCTTGCTATTGAGCGTGGACAAAACCATGTGAACCCTATTCATCTCCTGGCAGCGCTCATTCTCCAAGAGGAGAGCATGGTCATCTCGATTATCGACAAGTTGGATATTGATTCAATTCTTCTAACAGACAATGTACTTGAGGCAATTGAGAGTCGAGAGTCCTCGCAAACACTTTCACCTTCGTATCAGATATATCTCACTCCAGAGTTGGCAAATATTATCGACACTTCCTCGAAGATCGCCCAAGGTCTTGGTGATGAATTTGTCTCAACCGAACATCTCTTCCTCTCTGTCCTCGAGTCTCCTGGCGAGGCCAAGGAACTCTTGACCAAGTTCAAGATCGACAAGGGGACAGTTGTTAGGATTATTGAGGAACTTAAGAAGTCGGGTGCAGCCGAGCCAAAGGCCGAGAAGAAGTTTAAATCTCTTATCAAATACACCAGGAGTTTGACCAAGCTTGCCAAGCAGAACAAACTTGACCCAGTCATTGGTCGTGACCAAGAGATCTCGCGTATTATCCAGATCCTCTCTCGTCGTACCAAGAACAATCCAATTCTTATTGGGGAGGCCGGTGTTGGTAAGACCGCCATTGCAGAAGGTTTGGCACTCAGGATGGCGAACGGCAATGTACCAGAGTCTCTAAGAGATAAGGAGCTGGTGTCTTTAGACCTAGGACTTCTTATTGCAGGCACTAAGTATCGTGGAGAGTTCGAGGAGCGACTCAAAAATATTATTAAAGAGATTGAGAAGTCCGAGGGTAAGATTATTCTTTTCATCGATGAGATCCACACTATCGTTGGTGCTGGTGCAGCAGAGGGCTCGATAGATGCTTCAAACATGATGAAGCCACCACTTGCTCGTGGTGAACTTCGCGCTATCGGCGCAACTACTATTCGCGAATATCAGAAGCATATAGAGAAGGATCCTGCGTTGACCCGTCGCTTCCAGCCAGTGTATGTGAACGAACCTTCTATCGAGGATGCTATGACTATACTCAGGGGTCTTAAGGAGCGCTACGAGCTCTACCACGGAGTTCATATAACGGATGATGCTATAAGAGCCGCTGTTGCCCTCTCCTCTCGTTATATTACCGACAGGTTCCTCCCCGACAAGGCGGTTGACCTTATTGATGAAGCCGCATCCTTCTTGAAGATTTCTCTTGAGAACATGCCACCAGTCCTACAAGAAACACATTCTAAGGTTGTGAAGCTAGAGATCGAGCGAGAGGCACTTAAGCGCGAGACCAAGAATCCAAAGGTAACTGCGAGACTTAAAGTTATTGATAAGGAGATTGCTGATCTTCGAGAGAAGACCTCAGAGATAGAGCTCAAGTGGAAGAATGAGAAGGAGACTGTAGGCGAGATCAAGAGTATCAAGAAGTTGCTCGAGACATCCCGCTTAGAGGCAGAGGCAGCAGAAGCAAGTGCTGACCTAGCTCGTGCTGCAGAGCTTAGGTACGGGGAGATCCCACAGCTCGAGCGCGATCTAGATACTAAAGCTAAGAGATTAAAGAAGCTCCAAAGTTCAAGAAGGATTCTTAAGGAAGAGATTACCGAAGAAGATATTGCTTTGGTTGTTAGTCGTTGGACCAATATCCCAGTATCGAGGATGCTAGAGGAAGAAGCAGAGAAGTTGAATAGAATGGAAGAGTACCTCAAGCGTCGTATTGTTGGTCAGGATGAGGCGGTGAAAAAGATCGCCGACACGGTGAAGAGGAGTCGTGCGGGGATCTCAGACCCACAAAGACCGATCGGCTCCTTCATGTTCCTTGGTCCTACAGGAGTAGGTAAGACCGAGCTTACCAAGGCATTGGCCGAGTTTATGTTCGACGATGATAAGGCCTTGATACGAGTTGATATGAGTGAGTTCATGGAGAAGCACTCGGTGTCCAAGCTCATTGGTGCGCCACCAGGTTATGTCGGTCATGAGGAGGGAGGGACCTTCACCGAGACGGTCCGTCACAGACCTTACTCTGTCATTCTCTTCGATGAGATAGAGAAGGCGCACCCTGAGGTCTTTAACATTCTTCTTCAAGTACTCGATAATGGTCGCTTGACTGACGCTAAGGGTAGAGTGGTGAACTTCAAGAACACTATTATTGTCATGACCTCAAATGTGGGCGCACAATACATCGACAAAATGCAGTCAATAGGTTTCTCGAAAGGCGAGAAGGAGAATTATGCTGGAGTTAAGGATAAGGTTCTGGATGCACTCAAGGATCAATTCCGACCTGAGTTCTTAAACAGACTAGATGACATAATTGTCTTCGATGTTCTAGATAGAGAGACCATTCGAAACATCGTGAACATCCAAGTGGAGTCGGTGAAGAAGAGGTTAGCCGACAAGGAGATCGAGCTCGTGATCTCAGACTCTGTATTAGAAGAGCTTGGTCATGAGGGTTATAACCCACAATACGGAGCAAGACCTCTCAAGCGTCTCATCCAGACCAAGATTCTTAATCCTGTGGCCACCATGATGATCAGCAACAAGATCCTTTCTGGTGGAACTGTCTTGGTGGATAAGAAAAACGGTGAGTACACCTTCGATGTGAAGAAGGGTAGGAGGAGTGGTAGTGTGAGCTCAATGGTTGATAAACAGCGTACGACCCGTTAATATAGGCTTACGCGTCGGTGGTAGAGTGGTCAATTACAACAGACTGTAAATCTGTCGGCTTCGGCCTACGAAGGTTCGAATCCTTCCCGGCGCACCAAATTATGGAAAATATTCCAAATCAACCAATAAACCTAGAACGATATTACGCATTCAAAGCTAAGTTTGATAACTACATTAGTAGTGCAGATCCAGACTTTGTTGATGAGATTTTTTTAGAAATATTTCCACAGCAACAAGCCAGTTTATTGGCAAGGTATCCAGATGCTACTTCCTATGCGTTCTTCCATATTCTGGGAGGTAGTACGTTCAACGATTCAATAAGAGCAATTGAACACGAGGATTTCCCAGGAAATGACTCAGTTGAGCTCTTTATTGACAATCTAATGAATCAAAAGTAATATAGCAGTCTATGTCACAAGTCCACTTAATAAAGCTAGTCTCAGTCGGAGACGCAAAAGGCCTCGGTAAGGGTCACACTTACTATTCTCGTAAGAACAAGAAGTCAGTCGAGAGGAAGATCGAGCTCAAGAAGTACAACCCAATAGCCAAGAAGCACACAGTTTATAAGGAGAAGAAGGCCTAAATAAGTAAAGATAAATCACCCCGAAAGGGGCGATTTTCTTACCTTTTGTGTTAATATGCCAGTTATAAGGGCGATTAGTTTAATGGTAGAACAGCGGTCTCCAAAACCGCTGGTGAGGGTTCGATTCCTTCATCGCCCGCAATGATCCACGAGGAAGCCTGGCACGGCTTCTGTGTGGGGCATCAGCGCGTGGCTATGAGGAATCGAAAGCCGGAGCGCGACGGCGCGAGGCGGGGTCGCAGACCTCACGAGCACGTTAGGATCTGTGACCGATTCCTTCATCGCCCGCCTTCTCAATGTCATACCTCTTCTTTAACATCCCAAACCTCCTAGCCACTTATGGATACTTGGGAGTGTTCAGTATTGTGTTTTTGGAGTCTGGCATCTTCTTCCCACTACCTGGAGACAGTTTACTCTTCACCGCGGGAGTCTTCGCCACTAGTGTGGGTATGAAGATTCATGTGCTTATACCACTCGTATTTATCGCCACCTTCCTCGGTGGTATCGCTGGATATGTTATCGGTGTCTATATTGAACGACTACACAAGTACGCATTCTTCAGAAATATCCTTAAACAGAAGCATATCGACTCAGCTCATGAGTTCTTTGATAAGCATGGTAAGTTGGCAGTGATCCTCTCTCGCTTTGTACCAATAGTTAGAACATTTGCACCTATTGTGGCTGGTATTGCTAGAATGAATTTCTCAAAATTTATTCAATACAGCTTTATAAGTTCAATTCTCTGGACAAGCTCCATGACTCTCGCTGGGTACTTCTTGGGCATGCAGTTTCCCAATCTTCACAAATACATCTCGTATATTGTTATCGTGGTTGTTCTGTTCTCTGTAGTACCCTTAGTTCTTGAGTGGTATAGACGAAGGCGGATGAAGAATTCTCAAACCATTTAATCTGCTTGTTCTTATTAAACCAAGTCATTTGACGCTTGGAGTATCTTATAATCTCTTTAAATAATTCCTTACTCATTTCTTCTTTATCCATTTTTCCTTGCACATACGCACCGACATATCTGTATTCGAGTCCTAATTCGTAAAATCTTTTCCAAGTCACTCCGTTCTTTCTTAATTTCTTCACTTCAGTAACAATTTTAGTCAATCTATTTTTCAATCTTTTTTCGATCTTCTTCGACAAATCAACCGGCTTGAGTCCAATGAATTCGAAATCATATTTACTATTATCCATTTCTAATTCAGGGATGTGTCCCAATGCTTCCACTATTTCTATCGCACGGATAAGTCTAACTTTGTTCTTCCTGTCTTTGATTTCATGTTTGCCTAGAATCTCTACCAGTTCTTCGACAGATTTCTCCTCCAGCTCTTTTCTCAGCTTTTGGTTTGGGGGTACTTCCGGTAGATTCATCCTTAGTGCATCTATGTAGAATCCTGTACCTCCAACAATGATTGGGAGGTTTTTTCTTTCTAGTATTTCTTCTATCTTCTCTAGTGCTAACTTTTTGTACTCAGATACAGTGAATTGTTTTTTTGGACTCGCTACATCGAGTAGGTGGTGGGGGACACCTTGCATTTCTTTCTTACTGATCTTCCCGGCGCCTGCATCCAGCTCTTTATACACCTGACGAGAGTCAGCAGAGATTACTTCACCATTAAGCTTCTTTGCAAGCTTTACTGCAAGATCACTCTTACCCGAGGCGGTGGGGCCAACTATTACCAATACTTTAGGCTTCATATCGATACAATATACGAAAAGAAAAGCCCCGCAAGATGTATTGCATCTTGCGGGGCACAGATTATTCCTCCGGTACTTCGATCGTGTACGCTGGCTCGGGCATGGGCACGAGAGGAGCAAGTAGGCGGGCAAATCGACCGAGCATCAAACACCGCTCAGTATCATCGAGTTTGTTCCAGATGGTAGTGTAATCCTCGACAGTCACTGCATCAAGGATGATCTCCTCGATGAGAGGCACCCGACTCTCGCTGAGCGTCTTCTTTACAGTTTCATCGAAGAGGTGCCTATACTTCTGAGAGAACTCACTCGATTCTTCGACTGTACTGATTTCGCGGGCAATCTCATCCAGTTTGATCAGTAGAAGCCTGTTGGCCTCACGATGAGTTGTGCTTCCATACGGAGAGTAGGCCATGATCAGGATAAGTGAGTCGACGTCCCGATCGCTAGTAACTAGAGACAAGTTGATGTTGTCGAATGCCAAGATTCTGGTTGCATAGAGATGCCTTCCAGACCCAACTAGTCGATTCGCTTTTTCTTCGATTTTCTCAGCGCTGTCGAAATCACCTATCTCTAGGTAAGTCCTGTGAAGATCCTTGTAAGCTAGGTACTTCAATTCAGGATTGCGGATTTCGCTCGCGATCCTCTCCTTATTTGCGGGATCTGACTTGGACAATTCCTCGATCAGAAACTTCTCAGCCAGAGAGTAGGCTTGTTGATTCTTTGTGATATCAAGGATGTTGAGGGCTCGCCAAAGATTGATAGCATGCGAGAGCATCTCTCCGGCTACGACCATCTTCACTTCAGCCGAATGAGCATCATCGTAGAGTTCCTCGAGGTCGTCGAGAGAGAGACTTGGGTCCCTCTCGATTCTTTCCAAGGTGTACTGGTCAATGAGTTTCCAGAGCTCTTCTCTGACAAGATCAGACGACCACCAAGCCTTGAGCTCAGTTTTGGTATCCGCAAGTGTCTGCGGACGAAGTGTTGAATTCTTGATGATCTCGATAGCTCTGTTTGCCTTGTGGGTTCCCCAATCACTTGCGGTGAATATGCTGCCACCGATTTCTGCGACAAGTTTAGCTTTATTGAGTTCACTCATGGAGTTGATGCTCTGGTAGAACCCTACCAAGAACCCCTCCTGTTTCTTTGAATAAAGCCTCTTCTCGCGTTCGGACAGTCCGTGCTTGTTGCCGATCAGGCAAAGCGCTGCCCAGTCTGGGGCGGCTTCGATCGCTGTCTCAATCGCCGACTTAAACCCCAGAGCTTCGAACACCATCTCAGGCCTCGTGCCCTTGAGCAATTCTGAGATCCTTTGAACATCTGGTGCAACCCTACGTGTGTTACTAGGCTTCGAGCTCATGGGGCCCTCATATGAATGAGTGCATGTGAATGAACAAGAGATCTGCCTACCGAGCGTCTTCTCGGTTTAAGGCTCTCTAGTCCGCTTGTATTTCTACGCTCTCAAACACACTAAGTCAAACAAATTTTTGGTATATAATTTACATATAACTAATCATATTTATATGAAAGGATTTTTAGATTTCATTCGTGAGCAAGGTGTGGTGGGACTAGCAGTTGGCTTTATCCTCGGTGGGGCAGTGTCGAAGTTAGTTTCTGCAATAGTAACTGATATTGTGAATCCGCTTCTTGGTCTCGCACTCGGTTCGGTGTCAGGACTTAAGGAGGCATACTTTGCAATCGGTAGCGCAAAGATCATGTATGGTGATTTGCTCGCAGTCTTCATTGATTTTGTTGTCATCGCATTCGTAGTCTACTTTGGTGTCCGCGCTCTCAAACTCGACCAACTCGACAAGCCGAAAGCATAGCTTATAAGCTTGACTTTCTGAATAATATGTGCTAATTTCGCGCGCAGTATCCGGCAAGTGTCCGGATCAGTTCCAAACAATCAAAACCGAGGTTCAAGTAATGAGTAGCTTCACTGGGTTGCTCGCGAGTTACTGGTGGGTCATCGTACTCATCATCCTGCTCGTGGGCTTCAAGTTGGTTCTCCGTCTCTTCGGGATCATCATCGTCCCCGAGAACACGATCGGACTGGTGAACAAGAAGTTCGTCGTCTTCGGGGATCACAAGACTCTGCCTGATGGTCAGATCATCGCTCTAAACGGCGAAGCTGGCATGCAGGCAGATACGCTTGCGCCCGGGTTGCACTTCTGGTTCTGGCCATGGCAGTTCGAGATCACCTTCGAGGATTTCATCGAAATCGCGGAAGGTAAGCTCGGCGTCGTGGAGTCAAGGGACGGTAAGCCGCTTTCGGGTGGCCGCGTCCTCGCGAAGAAGGTCGAGTGCAACTCGTTCCAGGATGCGCGAATCTTTCTCACCAGCGGTGGTGAGCGAGGTCCCCAGATCGCGATCATCCCACCCGGGACGTATCGCATCAACACCGAACTCTTCGACATCAGCGAAGTCGATGTTCTCAACATCGCCGACAACATGGTCGGCATCGTCACGACTTCGGATGGCAAGCCGCTTTCTACTGGTGATATCGCTGGTGGGGAGATCCCGGGACATAACATGTTCCAGGATGGCGAGTCGTTCATCTCCGGTGGAGGCTACAAGGGTCTCCAGGAGCAGGTGATCCTCGCGGGTCGGTACTTCATCAACCCGCGTTTCGCGACCGTCGAGGTCAAGAGCATGACGGAAGTGCCTATCGCCAACGTTGGCGTCGTTATCGCCTACGTTGGCGATGTCGGTGTCGATCTCTCTGGGACGACATTCAAGCATGGCAACTTGGTGGGCAAGGGGCAGAAGGGTGTCTGGGCCGATCCACTCGATCCAGGCAAATACCCGATCAACCCCTACACACACAAGGTGGAGATCGTTCCGACTGCGAACGTGGTGCTCAACTGGGCAAACACGAAGAGCGAGGCTCACAAGCTCGACGAACGACTCTCAAGTATCACGGTGCGCTCGTCGGACGGCTTCCCGTACAATCTCGATGTTTCGCAGATCATCCACATTCCGCGCAATGACGCTCCCAAGGTCATCGCACGCTTCGGAAGTGTGGCGAATCTCGTCACTCAGGTACTCGAGCCGACCATTGGCAACTACTTCCGCAACGCGGCGCAGGGGTCAGATGTGATCGACTTTCTCAAGAACCGCGTTCAGCGTCAGGAAGAGGCTCGTGCCAGTATCCAGTCTGCTCTCGAAGAGTACAACGTCGGTGCGGTGAACACCCTTATCGGTGACATCGCACCGCCGGATGAGCTCATGAAGACTCTCACTGATCGTAAGATCGCTGAGCAGGAGCGTATCACCTATGGTACTCAGCGCGAGGCTGAGGAGGTGCGTAAGTCGCTTGCTCAGGCCAAGGCACAGGCTGACACTCAGCCGAGTGTCGTCAAGGCCGAGCGTGATGTTGAGATCGCTGAGTTCGATGCTAGGGCAATGGTCAAGAAGGCTGAAGGCGATGCCCAAGCCAAGACACTCAATGCCGAGGCTGATGCTAAGGTCCTTGGTCTCGTTGGTAAGGCCGAAGGCGAGAAGATCACTGCTGTCGGCGAGGCCGAGGCGAGGGTCATCAAGCTCAAGACCGATGCTGTCGGTCAGAGCAACTTCGCTCTCATCGAAGTTGGACGTGCTCTTGCTGAAAACAAGATCCAGCTTGTTCCGGAGATCGTGGCAGGTGGCGGTAGTGGTGAGGGAGGCAACTCTCTCGTCAACATCCTCATGGCTTCTCTCATCAGGGATGGTCTGAAGGGTACAACCAAGTCCGCAGCCACGGTCGAAGGTTGATGTAAGTTCTTTGTTTGTCACTGCGTAGTCTTCGGACTGCGCAGTTTTCTTTTATAAATTTGTGCCGGAGAGAGGACTCGGTCACGAGTATTTTTCTGTTGAAAAATCTCGCGACCCCGCCTCGTCCCGTCGGGCTCTGGCTTTCTCGTCCTCCTCGATAAACAAAAATAACTGGCAACAGCCAGCCATTTTGTTTATTGGTGCCGGAGAGAGGACTCGAACCTCCACCCCTTGCGAGACACGATTTTGAGTCGTGCGCGTCTACCATTCCGCCACTCCGGCATTACAGCTACAATCTACGATAGTTTGATGCTAAAATCTACCCATGTCGCAGATATACAATGACGCAATTTTCTGGATTGAGGTAGACAAGATACACCCGAACCCTTATCAACCGCGTCGTGAGTTCGATGAATTGGCTCTAAAGAGTCTTGCTGACTCGATTCGTCAGTACGGAGTACTTCAGGCTCTTGTGGTTACCCGTAAGGAGGTAGAGAAGCCAGACGGTGGACTTGCCACAGAGTACGAATTGATTGCCGGAGAGAGGAGACTCCGTGCTTCAAAGCTTGCAGGACTTACTCAAGTACCGGCACAAGTGCGTAACGGTGAGGAGACTGACTTGATGAAGCTTGAGCTCGCAATAATTGAAAACATCCAACGCGAGGACTTGAATGCTGTTGATCGTGCTAGAGCATTCGATAAATTGGCCAAAGAATTCGGTTTCAAACACGCAGAGATCGGCAAGAAGGTGGGGAAAAGTAGGGAGTATGTCTCAAACACCCTGCGCATCTTAATGCTCCCAGACGAGATGCTTAATGCTTTGGCAGAGGGCAAGATCACCGAGGGGCACACTAGACCTCTCATGATGCTAGTTGATAGACCAGAAGAGCAGATGACTCTCTTCAAAGAAATAATGTTCAAGAAGATCAATGTGCGTGATGCAGAGGGTATTGCGAGACGCATTGCTTTCGAGAAGGCTCGCAAATTGATGGACCCAGACCTAGTGGACCTCGAAGACAAGTTCAAAGAGACTCTGGGGACCCGTGTACGTATAGAGAAGAAGGATGAAGGTGGCAAGCTCACCATAGACTTCTTCTCCAAGGATGATCTTATCTCTCTCCTAGAAAAACTTTCTAACGAAGTGCATGTGCTTCCAGAGGTATTAGCCAGCATGCCTGTCTCCGATGTACCAGTACCCACAGAGGAGGAGAAGGAAGTCATGAGCGAGGGGAGCAAGGAGGCCATGGAGGCTCCAGATGAGGATCTGTACTCAATTAAGAACTTTTCGGTATAATTAATACTATGAAGAAACAATATATTCAGATTGGTGCATTAGTAGTCGTTTTGGTTGGTATAGTGCTTTTTGTTCCTTTCAATAAACCTGAGATAAAGGATCTTGAGGATATAAAGACAGGTGAGTTAAAGATCAGTACAAAGATCAGTACAAAGAGCAGTACTACTGGTTCTAAGGTAGTTAACACTCCTACAAATACTTATAACCCAAGCAACAAGGAGTTCCCATTCAACTTCACAGAGAAGAACTTGGTCATTGGTACACCATTCGGTTCATTCAAATATTCTGGATTCGATTATGCTAATTATCACAAATTCTCTGGTAGCGCGACTGTCTCTGGTCAGGTTACTGCAGTTAAGACGGACGGTGAGGACAATCTAGGTATCACAGTTGATAAGGCAGACTTGTACAAGCTCCCACAGTATTACTTCGCAAGTATCCAAGGTGAGAATGGCACTTACAACTTCCTAAGAGTAGAGAAGCCTTATGTACTCTGCTTCGGCTACTACTACCCATCTCAGTACGACTACAACGAACTTCTAGGTAAGCTCGCTCTCAAGGCGGGGGAGAAGGTCACTGTAAAGATCGACAACTACAAGATCATTGCTTCCAAGGAGCATGTCGGTGCGTGCGCAAGTCTCCTCGAGATAGTCGAATAACTTCTACCTCGCTTTGATTTAACAAATCCGCCCAACCTCTATGAGGTCGGGCGGATTTTCGTTTATTTTTCCTTCTTCTTAAATCCTCTAGTTTTTTTAGGTTCCTTTAGAATTTCAAGTGCGCGCTCCAATGTGATCTTGTAGACATCATCAGTCTTGAGTGATCTAAAATCTTTTTCGTGCACGATGTATGGTCCGAAGCGTCCAATGCTTGCAGTTATCTTCTCGTTCGTGTCTGGGTGCACTCCAAGAACTCTAGGGAGCGAGAGATAGACGAGTGCGTCCTCAATAGAAATTTCAGAGAGATTCTTGGTCTTAGGGATACTGGCCTTACGAGCCTTAATCTTTTTCTTCTTGTCATCCTCTCCTTCTTGAACATAGGGGCCAAAGCGACCAGTTTTGACGAATATAGAGAGACCATTCTCAGGATTTGTACCAATAGGTGTATCCGCCTTGATCTCTTCACCATTAATAGTGAGTGCGCCCGCACAGTCGGGGAAGCGCGAACACGAGAGGAATCGTCCACCACGCCCGAGTTTGATAATCATGCCACTACCACAAGTAGGACACTTGTACTTTTTGTCCGCAGTACCGAGGTCGGTGGCTTTGGCCAACTTCTCTTTGCTCTTAACATCTTTATTGAAAGGAGTGTAGAAGTCAGTTAAGGTCTTCACGTAAGTTCTCTTACCTAGAGCAATGTCATCTAGTTTGTCCTCCATCTCAGCGGTGAAGGTGTCACTAATATACTCGCCGAAGTTATCTTCGAGGAAGCCCGAGACCACCTCACCTGTGTCGGTTGGCTTCAAGGCTTTCTGGTCCTTCTCTACATAACCACGATCAACGATAGTTTTGATAATAGAAGCATAAGTAGAAGGTCGTCCGATACCTCGCTTCTCTAACTCCTTGATGAGCCCTGCCTCTGAGTATCTGCTTGGTGGTTCAGTCTGCTTCTCTTCAGAGAATATTTTATCCAAATCTAATTTGTCGCCAACATTCATCTTAGGTAGGATCACTTCCTCACCTTGTGCTGCTCTGTCTGCCCTAGTCCAACCGTCGAAAATTATCCTAGAGCCATTGAGCCAGAAGTCAGGAATGGATTTATCCTTGATGTTTGCTACCACTTTGGTACGCATCACCACTGCATCCTTCATTTGAGTTGCGAGGGTGCGGGACCAAATAAGTTTGTACAACTTCTTCTGCTCGTCAGTGAAGCCGGCATTCTCTACATTCATGTGTGTTGGACGGATAGCCTCGTGCGCTTCCTGTGCATTTTTGCTCTTCTTCGCAAATACGTGTCCTTCGTAATACTCAGAACCAAACTTGGCTGTAACCACATTCTTGATATCAAGTTTGGCTTGCGCACCCAGGTTGGTTGAGTCGGTACGCATGTAAGTGATATATCCAGACTCATATAATTTCTGAGCGATACCCATAGTACGAGACGGAGCGAAGCCGAGACGAGATGATGCTGCTTGCTGCAGAGTTGAGGTGATGAAGGGGGCACGGGGAGACCTCTTTACTTCTGTTTCCTTGATATCAATTACACTCCATGAGCTCTTCTCTCCATTTTTCAAAATACTTTCTACCTCCTTTTTGTCTCTTGGTTCTATGGAGCACTCGAAGTTAAGTTTATTTAGCTCTGCAAATATCTTCCAGAATGTTTCTGGGTTAAAGGCTCGTATCTCACGCTCCCTCTCTACTAATATGCGAAGTGCTGGAGACTGCACGCGGCCAGCAGAGAGTCCATATCGAACCTTCTTCCAGATAATGCCAGAGAGGTCGTATCCCACTAAGCGGTCGAGTACTCTACGAGCTTCCTGGGCTTCTTTAAGATTCTCATCAATTAGTCTTGGGTGCTCTATAGCATCTTCTACTGCTTCTTTGGTGATCTCGTGGAACACGATTCTCTTTGGTTTCTTAAGGCCTATAGCATCGGCAATATGCCAAGCGATAGCCTCTCCCTCACGATCGGGGTCGGTAGCGAGTATGACCTCGGTAGCTTTCTTCGCGATGGCTTTGATCTCGGCAATTACTTTATCCTTACCTTTAGACACTTCGTAATGGGGAACGAAGCCGGCAGGTATGTCGATGGCCTTTGCATTATTCTTTGGCAAGTCGCGTACGTGACCTACAGATGCCACCACGCGAAAGTCCTTACCCAAATATTTTTCTATCGTCTTCGCTTTGCTTGGCGACTCGACTATTACTAATTTCATAATGTTCCTCAATTAATACTACGGATATCTTTTCCTTGCAAACTTTGCCTATGAAAGATTGGATAAAGATTAGAAAGTCTTTCTTACTAATCCGAGCTCTTCAACTATAAGTCCTTTGATCTCAAGTAATGACATTGTGGCGGTAGCTTTGTGCGTTTCGAGGCCTGATTCTCTGACCAAAGTGTCTCTCTCTTTAGGAGTGTCTAGTAGCTCGATTATTGCCTTCTCTACATCACTTAGATCATCTGTATTTATAAGTGTGTCGTGACCCTCTGATCTCAAACTAAGAAGTTCAAGGATGTCTTCTGAGTCCCTAATGAGTGCAGCACCTAGGCGTATTAGCATGTGTGGACCCTCCGAGGTTGAGGAGCTTATGGGCCCGGGCACAGCACCTACCTCTCTATTATATTCAGTAGCTAGGCGAGAGGTGATAAGGGTACCACTCTTCTTCTCTGCTTCTATAACTATCGTCGCGTGGCACATCCCAGCCATGATTCTGTTTCTTCTGGGGAAGGCCCAGGCGCCTGAGGGCATAGTGTCGTCGTATTCTGATATTAGTCCACCACCCTCTCTCACAATTTCCTCAGCTAGAGCGACATGAGAGTGTGGGTGGAGCACTGTCCTATCGAGTCCTGACCCTGGCACCCCAATAGTCTGGAGTCCAGCACGCATAGCACTCCTATGTGCAATAGAGTCTATGCCTAAGGCTAGGCCCGAGACGATGGTAATGGGGTAACCTGCCAGACCTTGTATAAGAGAGGAGCAGACTTCTTGCCCGTAAGAGGTAAATTTTCTTGAACCGACTATGGCTAGGAGCTTGTTGCTCTCTACGGGAGGCACTCCCCACAGACGAAGGCTCTTGGGTGGGTCGTTAATTTCCTTCAAAAGTTCTGGCCACTCTTCCTCTAGAAGGTCCCGAATCATGTGGTAATATTCTAGCAATGTTAGACATCAAATTCATCAGGGAGAACAAGGACCTAGTAGCCATGGCGGCGAAGAAGAAACATATAGACTTTGATGTAGAGAAGCTCCTAGAAGTAGATGATAAGAGAAGGGGTTTGCTCCAGAAGGTTGAGGAGAAGCGTGGTGAGCAAAACACCGCGAGCCGAGAGATCATGAGCGCCTCAGGTCCAGAGCGAGCGAATATCTTGGAGAAGATGAAGTTCGTGAAGGAAGAACTACAAAAGGGCGAGGAGGATCTTAAGGAAGTAATGAAGGAGTGGCAAGGGCTTATGCTCCAAGTACCCAACGTCCCAGACATCTCGGTTCCTGATGGTGTAAGTGATGAGCAGAATCTTGAGGTGAGGAAGTGGGGTGACTTACCAAGATTCGACTTCGAACCCAAGAGTCATGTGGAGCTCATGGAGAACCTGGGGATGCTAGACCTCGAGCGGGGGACCAAGGTCGCGGGATTTAGAGGTTACTTCCTCAAGGGTGATGGTGCGAGACTGCAATTTGCACTCTGGAGATTTGTTCAAGACTACTTTGCGAAGAAGAGGGATTATGTACCGATGATAGTACCGTCTCTAATTAAGAGAGAAGTGTTTTTTGGTACCGGCTACTTACCACAAGGCGAAGAGGATTTGTATAAGACACAAGATGGAGAGTACTTGTCTGGTACTGCAGAGGTGGCGACTATGGGTTATTACATGGATGAAGTTTTGGATAAAAAAGATTTGCCCATAAAGCACCTGTCATTCTCCGACGCCTTTCGTCGCGAGGCGGGGAGTCACGGCAAGGATACTCGGGGGATACTCAGAGTCCATGAATTTTATAAATTCGAGCAAGTAATCCTCTGTGAGGCTAACCACGAGGAGTCGGTCAAGTTCCATGAGGAGATCCAGAGAAATGTTGAAGAGATCACCGAGGCTCTCGGACTTCCTTACAGAGTGGTTGTTAACTGTGGTGGAGATCTAGGACTTGGACAGGTCAAGAAGTATGACACAGAGGTTTGGTTACCTTCAGAGAAGAAGTATCGAGAGACTGGATCGGCATCTTACTTCCATGACTTCCAGACAAGGAGACTTGGTATCCGTTACAAGGATACAGACGGCACTCTCAAGTTTGCCCACTCACTTAACAACACAGCTCTCTCAGGACGACCGCTTATTATGTTGGTAGAGAATAATCAGCAAGCAGATGGCAGTATAAATATTCCTGAAGTGTTACAACCTTATTTCGGGAAGGATAAAATCAGCCGAGATGAAACTAGTCGGCAGTAAAGGAGCTGTCCGCTCCGCAGAGTTCCACAAGAAGAAGGAGAGAGAGAAGAAGTTTTATCAATTCCTTTTCATACTTGTATTTCTAATTGTATTAGTTGGACCTGTTTTTGTCCTTAGGAGCGAGAAGCTAAAGGTAAGCCAAGTGAGTGTGAGCGGTAATGCAGTGACACAGAGTAGCGAGGTTGAGTCATTGGTGAGAGAGAGGCTCAGTGGCTATTACCTCGGTCTAATACCTAGGTCGAGTACGCTATTCTACCCAAAGAACGAGATAATGGATGCGCTTGATAAGCAGATACCAAGACTTGCGAGTGTGAGCGTCTCACTCGACGGATTTCGGGGAGTAAGTGTTGAGGTTATAGAGAGAGAACCTTCTGCGCTATATTGTGCTGAGTTGAACGATGGTGAGGAGTGCTACTTCTTAGATAACTCTGGGTATATATACTCTGAGGCACCTGACTTTACCACTGGTGTGTATTTAATTTATAGAAGAGAACCAAGTTTGGAGAACCCAGTAGATAAATATTTCTTGGACAAGAATGAGTTTGTTAAGGTGAACAAGTTTATAAATAGTTTGAGCAAGCTTGAGATAGAGCCTGTGGGTATTCTGTACAAGGATAGTGAGTATTTCTTAACTCAAGCAAGTGGTCCAAAGATAATGTGGAACAGTAATCAAGATTCAGACAAGCTTTTGATCGATTTGGAGTCCTTTCTCAAGGGTTCAAAGCTGAAAGCTGAGGAAATTAGCAACATGTCATATCTCGATCTTAGGTTCGACAACAAGATTTACTACAAAGCCAGGGAATAGGATATTATTTGACAATTTCTGAGGGGGGGTGTAGAGTATTACAAGAATGTTCATTCGGGTAGTTGCTAGCTCTGAGATAGATTGTTCAACAGTCCTATGGAATGTTGACGAGATATCAACGAGGTGTACAGATGACTGTAAAGCACGCAGATAGGCCAATCTGGTCCAAGCGAAAGGGTTCTCCCTAAAGTTTGTACTAGGACTAAAGGGAACCGGCCCCGGTCTCCCTCACATCGCAAATGGTCGATACACTGCGGATCGCTAACCTTCATTTGTCTCGGGGAAATCGATACTTGAATTCAGGGCCTCCGAAAGGCGCCCAGAGCAAGCCTCCTAGCAACTCCCCACCCCCCTTCACCCTCGACAAGTTCGAGGGTGTTTTCATATCTAGTACAATACACAAATGAATTTCTGGAAGAATCTTAAGAGACCAATATTTGTTCTAGCACCGATGGCCGATGTTACTGACTCGGCATTTCGTGCTGTTATAGCCAGGTATGGTAAACCCGATGTTACTTGGACCGAGTTCGTCTCGGCTGATGGTTTGGCACTTGCTCCAGAGGAGGGAAGGAAGAAGCTTTTGAAAGATCTTGAATTTACTAGCGCAGAGCGTCCTATAGTCGCACAGTTCTTCACCTCAAAACCTGAGAACATGCGTAAGGCTGCAGAGCTTGCTAAGGAGCTCGGCTTCGACGGTATAGACATCAACATGGGCTGTCCAGACAGGAGTATTGAGAAGCAGGGTGCGGGTGCAGCCATGATGAAGAACCCGAAACTCGCGAGGGAGGTGCTAAGAGCTGCTATAGAGGGCGCTGCTGGATTGCCTGTGTCTGTCAAAACCCGTATTGGTTACAACAAGGTAGAACTTGAGGAGTGGTTGCCCGAGATACTCAAGGAGAATCCAGCTGTTGTCACTATCCATGCTCGTACTAGGAAGGAGATGAGTAAGGTTCCTGCTAGATGGGAGTTTGTGAAGCGAGCTGTGGAGATAAGGAATGAACTTGGTTCGAACACCTTGATACTTGGTAACGGCGACGCCTTGAGTATTGAAGATGCTAGAAGGAAGTGTGAGGAGACGGGTGCAGATGGAGTAATGTTGGGTAGAGCTATTTTCGGAATGCCGTGGCTCTTTAGTGAGAATGTGCCAACTTTAGAAGAAAAGCTTTTAGTAATGGTCGAACACACAAAGTTGTTTGAGAAGAACTTGGGCAGGGTAAAGAACTTCGCCGTGATGAAGAAACACTACAAGGCGTATGTGAATGGCTTTGATGGAGCAGGGGATTTGAGGGGGAGATTGATGGAGGCTAGCAATGCACAAGAGATAGAGGACATTGTAGAAAACTTTTTGTATAATTAGAGTTCACCTTTCCACGAGGTCTGCATGGCACGCAAGTTGCCGAAGGGTTGGCGTACCAATCGCTCGAACAAGAAGGGTCGCACGGCCAAGTCGAAGATCGCGAAGAAGGGACGCGGCGGCGGGGCCATCTGATCGTAGATCGCTCGAAGACAGGGTGCCGGTACGGAGGGTTTGGGGGGGACTCCGTGCCGGTTACTCTGGTCCACTGTGCTCTTGGGCACACAACAACACCACTCTGTGGTGTTTATTTTATACTTGACAAATAATTTAAGTAGGTTTATAATAGTATACAGAAAAGTAGTATTAGAGAAGTGCCCAAAAGGCAGGACATAAGCATGGCAACAAAGCCTTAGGCCACGGTACGTGTGCGTTCGTCGTCGAGGCCCGGAATCCTCGCCGTTCAACCCATACCTCTGCCGTGGTCAGGGCTGGCCATATCCACTTACCTCTGTACACTTTCACTAGGCCCCTATAACACGGGGCCTTTCTCATACCTGAATTTCCCTTTGACAAACTCGTTCTTTTGTGATAATAAGAGGGTAGAACGCGTTCTTCGAAACACACATTTCTTCCACTAGGAGCATCAATGCGAACCAGTTGGTCGGCGAGGATGGTGACCTTCTTGGTCGCCCTACTCATGTTCTCTGCTTGCGGAGACAACAAGATGACCACCAATGTGACTGTGAACGTCTGGTTGCCTCTTGGCACCCGGACGGACACCACGGGCACTTGCGTGCGAACGACGAGGATCGGGACTTCCGACACCTCGAATGTGGCCGGGATGAACATCATCCTGCCACAGTCTGAGTCCGACTCACTTATGGTGAGTCAGAGCTTCAACCCTGCGAACTGCGGTACTCCCTACACCTACAGGTGGAGCACGAGTAACGCAGGTATCGTCTCGGTGACTGCTTACGACTTGGTCTCAGCGCGCATTACTGCTGTCTCTCCGGGGACGGCTGTGATCACAGCTACGGCCATCGAGAACAGTTCTGTTGTTCTCAGTGTGACGGTGATCGTGCCTGGGGTTACACCCACCACTGTTACTATCACGCCGTCGGTGATTACTCGGTCCTCTGGATTGAGTTGTACTCGAACTGAGCAGATGACTGCCACTACCGCGAATCCTTCGGGACTCTCGGGTGTGTGGTCAGTCAGTGGTATCGGAGGTGCGAGTGTCAGCTCGTCTGGACTCGTGTCTTGGGCAGCAAACAGCTCTGGCACACTTACGGTGACCTTCACCGCGAGTAATGGTGCGACTGGTTCGACCACGATCGTGGTCAACAGTAACTCCTGTGCTACGGCACCTACCGCTGTCTCGATCTCGGTCGAGCCGGCGACTGCCACGCTCTATGCAGGGCAGACGATGACTCTCGGCACTGGTCTCTACCGCGTGGTGGTGACCATGTCCGACGGTACCACTCGGATCAACGATCCGAACACCTTCTCTTGCTCGAGTGCAAACACGAGTCAGGTTACGGTGAACTCTTCTGCCTGCTTGATCTCGGCCATCGTGCCGACGACCTCAGGTGGAGTGGTGGTTACTTACACTGCGCTCGGGGTCACTGGGGTGACTGACACACTCGTTGTGAGTGTGAACGCTGTCCCCGTGATCAGCTTGAGTCCCGTGTCGCTTTGCTTTAGCACTGTGGTCGGTACTCCTCAGTCGCATACTGTGACGGTTACCGTTACGGGTGCGAATGTGAGTGATGTGGTTCTCACGTCGAACACCACTGGTGTCACCGTCTCTGGTTCAGGCTCTACCTGGACTGTGACGAGGACGGCCGGTAGTGCATTGGCGAACGGGAGCTTGGTCGCGACTCTCACCACGATGAGTGGTGTGGTCACGGCTATCCCGGTGCAGATCATCTCGAGTGTGTGTCCTGGGACGAATAGTTCCATCGACTTCACACCGAGTGGTGGCCCGCTTCCTGTCGGACTCGATACCCTGACCGCAACCTGCGTCCAGGGTGCCGAGATCCCGAATGTGTGCGAGCCGTACTGGACTTCGTCTGACCCGAGCATTGCTACGGTCAGGGGCATCACAGCGAAGTCAGTCGGGCCGATGACCTACTGGGTGGGTGTTACTGCCTACCTTGAGCGTCTCCGACCCGGCACGGTCGAGATCTGTGTGCAGTGGTCACTCACTCAAACGAGTCCACGTAGGTGTTACACCTTCGTGAACCCGTAGGAGCAAACCCCAGAGACAAGTTATCGTCTCTGGGGTTTTTCATTTATAATACTCAGCATGTCAGTCCTCTATAGGAAGTACAGGCCAAAGAGCTTTGATGATGTTATCGGCCAAGAACCGATAGTGAATGTTTTGAAAAACGAGATCAAGCTCGGCACTCTTGCGCACGCATACCTCTTCGCCGGCTCGCGTGGTACTGGTAAGACCTCTGTGGCGAGAATCTTTGCAAATGAGGTTGGGACCTCGAAGAGCGATATTTATGAAATAGATGCCGCGTCGAACAACGGAGTGGATGAGATACGCGCGCTGAATGATGCAGTGCACACGTTACCTTTTGATTCTAAATACAAAGTTTATATCTTGGACGAGGCACACATGCTCTCGAAGGGTGCATGGAATGCTTTTCTTAAAACACTTGAGGAACCTCCAGCGCATGTCATCTTTATCCTCGCTACTACAGAGTTAAACAAAGTGCCTGAGACAGTGCAGTCTAGATGCCAGAGCTTCGTCTTCAAGCGACCGAGTCAAAAGATTTTGCGCGAATTCTCACAGAAGATTGCAAGGGATGAGGGTAGGACGCTAGATGACGACAGCGCAGAACTAGTTGCGCTACTTGGTGACGGATCATTCCGAGACACACATGGGATATTGGAGAAAGTATTTAGCAGCACCAAAGAGAAGAAGATAGAGAGACAAGAGGTAGAAATGGTTACAGGCGCGCCAAGGTCAGGGTTAGTGAGGAGTGTACTAGATGCACTTATCAATGAAGACCTAGAGCAGGGGATGAAGGCGATAGCAGAGGCGAGAGAGAATAACGTCGAGGCCAAAGTATTTGCCAAGCTTATCCTCGAGAGACTCCGTTACCTCTTCCTTCTACGACTCAAAGCGGGCATGGAGGATTATATATCGAGCGAGACCTCTGACGACGAGTTCGAGTTCTTGAAGGTTCTAGCTTCTAAACCTGCTAAGCATCTAACTTCCGAAGTACTCCTTCGCTTCATCGAGGCCTCCGAACAATCCGGCCGTTCATCTATCCCAGAACTCCCTCTCGAAATCGCACTAGTCGAGAGTATTAAGAAATAGTCTTTATTGACTATTGGTTTTGTATATGGTTTTATCAAGTCAGAGCACTTTGTATTAGTATTCTACTTCAACGCAGGAGTATCTCTTGTCGACCCTGTATGCGTTCGAGTTGCCTATCTGGTCATGGATTGTATTCGGGGTTTATTCTCTGATCGGGTATTTGGTGGTATGTTTTCTGAGCTGGTACGCCATTCAGGCTCTAAACTATGGTCTGAATAGCGGCCAACTCGGACGCCACTGGCTACTCTTCCCATTCCAGTGTTTCCTGGAAGATCTGAGGTGCTATCTACCCAGTGGCAAGGTGCATCGCGAAGCATTCATTCGTGATCGAGTCCGTGATTGGGATGGCGTCATGATCGGTAGAAGCCGGTCGTATGATCACAAGGAGATTCGGCAGAACAATCTCTACGAAGAAGTTTTCTATGAGATGAGAGGTGGTGGGCTTGGCTTCTGGCTAAGCAACATTGTCTACTTCTTCTTTGGTCCGCTAGCGATTGCATTCTTCATCGCACTCATTCTGGTCAGCTGGGTTCTTCATTTTCTTGGGATGCTCTTCCCTGAGAAGTTGAAGGAGAAGCTTGGCTTCTAGTATCGACGCCACCCTAGGGTGGCTTTTCTTTGTTTTTATAAAAAAGCGAGACATGTGTCTCGCTCGAGTTCTAGTCGATCTTGATCACTTCGATTGGCGTTGTCGACCAGGAAATTAGTGTCACATAGGTGTTGCAGTCATAGGTCTTCCAACCCTTACCTTTGATGAGATCTTCGAGGAAGGGCTCAATCTCACCCCGCAGAGTGACGAACTCTAGGCCGTAGTCGACGACAACGAAGACTTCATCACTAAAGGGCGAGAGTTTCTTAAAGTCCATGAAGAGATCATTCGCATCTCGTGAGATCCCAGTCAGGAACCTTGCCCAGACCTGTTTGTCACCGTCTCGGAGAAGCGACATTCTTGACTGAATATTCGCAAGAATGTGGGCATCCTCATCCTCATCATCGAAACCAAAGAGTGTACGTGATGTGCTGAGACCCTGAGTAGCCAACTTCTTGAGATCCTTATCGGTAGGCTTCTTAAGCCACTTCAAGATCAGGTTGAGATAGCTGACGAACGCTCTGTTCTCGTCCACCGCCCTTTGCATATCTGTCATGCCATCGCTCATGTGTAGCTCCGCGTGGTTGGAGTATGGAACTAAATCTTCTGGGACAATACCACACAAAGCCATTCATGAGAAGAGTGGTGTTGAAATAGAGCCAAAATTGAAGTATTCTAGGCGTATTGGGATATCGTCTAATGGTAGGACAGAGGCCTTTGAAGCCTTTAATTGGGGTTCGAATCCCTGTATCCCAGCAGCCATGTGAGATAGACTGAGACGCCTAAATCAGTCATATTTCTCAACATATTTTAAA
>CAZDDU010000004.1:0-44857 GCA_964504255.1 uncultured Candidatus Saccharibacteria bacterium
TCAGATCTATTTCACCGCCCTTCCGGGCTGCTTTTCACCTTTCCCTCACGGTACTAGTTCACTATCGATCTATAAGAGTATTTAGCCTTACCGGTTAGTTCCGGCAGATTCCCCCGAGCTATTCATGTCTCGAGGTACTCAAGAACGGAAACAAAAGAGATTACTTATTTTCGACTACGGGCCCATTACCCTCTAGGGGGCTTCTTTCCAAAAGCTTCATCTAACAAGTAATTTTTTGACTCTCCTTGCAACGAATTGCAACGTTTCCGCCTTACAACCCCCAGTAACATTCCCACAGCACGTTTGCACATGTCGTGAGAATGTAACTAGGTTTGGGCTCATTCCTTTTCGCTCGCCGCTACTTAGGAAATTCCTATTGGTCTCTACTCCTCCTGGTACTGAAATGTTTTACTTCCCAGGGTGCGCTCTCTACCTAAGTTGGTAGAGTTCCGACAAAAGTCGGAGGGTTTCCCCATTCGGAAATCTTCGGATCGAAGGTTCTTAGGCACCTCCCCGAAGCTTATCGCAGCCTAGCACGTCCTTCATCGCCTCTTATAGTCAAGGCATCCACCATACGCCCTTAAGTTTCTTATTAGGAAACTTATAAACCACATTGAGTTTCTCTCTGTATACCGTCCAGATATACAGAGACTGCTCTGTCCTGCTAAATGAAATCAATTTATCATTTAGCTCGTCCCGCTTTTATACGGGACTCTTTTTGTTCTCAAAACCTACAATCAGTTTTGAGAACATTTTTTGGTCCACCTCCAGATGCGAAAAGACCCACTTTAACATTGGTCAATTATCTGTGATGGGATTCAGTTGTAAAAGTACTCCCTAGTAAACTTAGACCCCCGCCTCTTTCGAAGCGGGGGTCGTTAGACCTCTTAAGACGGTGGTTAAGCCGTCTTTACCGCTTTGATTGGTTAGGTCTGTTAATCATTTCTAGGGTCTGACCATCATATAGGAAGCCTATATCCCTGTCAAATCCTTCTATATATAGCATTTTCGGGGATAACCTGTGGGTAAATATGGGCCCTTTTTGGCATGAAAAAGCCGGGGGTAACCCCGGCTAGCTTTAAGTCTTTTTGTTCGAAAGAAACTCAATGAGAACAATATTCGTGAACTCGCAAACTCTCTCCCTGAATCGAGAAATATTCAGGAAAGTGAGTGGCTTCGGAGACGAGTGAAAGGCGATGCTTCCCAACTTCCCTGCAGATCCATCAGAACGATGATCATGCACCATGGAAAAGGCTGGGCAGTCTCCCTTCTCATCATACTGATAGAGCGCACCCACTAGTCCATACCTCTCTGCGAAATTCACAAAGAGTTTTTCGAGTTCCCCCATCTTGAATGAGAGATTGAACCTGAGTTTCTTCACGATGCAATAATTCTCGATCGCCTGCTTGAAGAGCTCAACCATCACGCATGCCCTTCGCTGGTCTTCACTGAGCAGGTAGTTGAACTGATCTCTGCTCAGGTCTCCATCTCTCCTCGGTACGATCATTACCTCTCCGGAAGTTTGTTTGTGGTTGGTTCAAATTCCTTCCCTACCATACATATTTTACCCCATCTTGTAAACCCCACCCCATTTTTCCGAGCCCTCCCCTCCGTGAAAAACTGTGGATAAGAAAAAGACCTCTTATCACAGAGGTCAAACCTAAATCAGTTTTAGAACCTTACAAACCTCGAGAGTAGCTGACATCAAGCCGCTTCTCTCTTGTCGAGTAATAGTCCTCCATAGGCCCCGGTCGATATTGAATCTAGGAATGAAGGTCGTGTGCCCCTCTCGAGCATGCTCCTTGATATAGAGGGAAGCAGCTCGAACCTTCTTCCTTCTCTTCATATACAACGCACTTCTCCACCTCATCTTCTTTGCAACGAGGAAAACAATCTCATGAAGCTGCATATCAGAAAAGATAATCAACCTTCCTGTTCTTTTAGAATGCTTGCCGAGTGCGGCGATGATGAGTTTCACTCTGTTGCGTGAGATGAGATCTGTTTTGAGTGCATTGGTTCGGCGGCGATCAGCCTTACGCTCAGTGTCGTACTTTGGTCCGAAACCTACGAAGCCCATCATGGAAACCTCCGTTAAGGTTCAACTTCTACCTCCCACCCTACCCCCTTCTCCTCCAAAAATCCAACCCCCACATCGACAAGAAGACTCCTTGTCGCAAAAAAAATTTAGCTACCAGGGTTTTCCTGTAACTGCAACATCATCAAAAATAACATCCGCATTACCCAATTTACTATCCCAAATTTTTAAACCAATTCCACCAATCCCACTATGAATAGTTGAGAATACAACTACCTTATTATTAATACTGCATTCAACATAATCATCATTAACCAAAATTCCTAAATTAACTAAATTTCTATCTATATTCACCAAATTTCTAGATTCAGATCTTTTCAGTATTACTCCATCATGATATTCCTCAATTTTTACATAATTTTCATTAAAAACACAGGCTAAATAATTTTGATTATCACGATATCTTCCAATCAGAGAGATATGACTTCCGTTAATAATTTTTGAATCAACCCTAAACAGATAATTGCTCCACAATCTAGTGCCATCAAGGAATACAAAAGCCCCAGTACTTGTAGATGATGATTTTAAACGTAACTTCTGATCTATAAAACTCTGATTACCCCAATTTCTTTGCCAACCACTTTGCTCCTGAAAACTATCAGAATAAGGCAAGTGTTTATCTTTAGCTGATTCCAAAAACGAAACCAGCTGTGAACCCGTCCAATTGGTCGGTACCTCAAATCTATTTAATAAATGCCTATCTGAATCTCCATAATTATATGTGTATACTCCATCCCCTGACCACACTTGCTTAAATGCAGTCTTATACGCTGAAACATAATTTTTAATAATCTCTTTTGACTCAGGATAGTTTATGGATTGTTGACCATAATCTCCGAAAGGATAAGCGAAGGAACTAACATTAAGATTGAATCTATCATCTAGCAGATTTTTAGATTGAACAATTTCATTTTTAATTCTTTCACTGAACTCTGCATCACTCTCAAATCTATATTCTTTAAATAGCCATTTTTTGTTACTCAAAAAATTACCCTTAGTCTCTTGGTTTATATCAATCATTCCACCTTCATTCTGGAGAGCATGGGATTCAACTTCCCATCTGTATGATTTCACCATATTAACTAAATCACTGCCAGATATATAGTAAGTGCTTTCATTATTTGCTCCAGACAAGATTGGTCCAGCGGCTACATACATTACTGCATTAAAATTTACAGCTCGAATAACTGGGTCTGACTCCAAATAGCTATCGATCCTTCCGTCATCAAAAGTTATCATAACGGGTCTATTTGGTAAATTTCCTTTACCTTCTAAGTACAAGTTTAGATCATCTATTGTAATGGTTTCATAACCAAACATCTTTAAGTAAAAAATTTGATCCTTAAAATTCTTAAGTGAAATACTGAATCTGTCAGGATTATCCACTATTCCATGATATAAAAGAATTGGAATACCACTATTATTAATTGGTACAGTAGGTGAAATATCAATATTCAACTCATCAGATAATTTATTATATTCACTTCTATATACATTGGATTTAATTTCTGTTTTAAATGCTTGTATCATATCCTCTTGCACAATAACTAGAACTGCTGCTAGAAATAGACTCGTCATAAGCACAAAAAAACTTTTTATTTTAAGCAAATGAAATGTATGCATTACCTTGTACCCCACTTACGATTCTGAATTGTAGCCAGTGAGTAAAATAAAATAAAAGATAAAACCATCATGTTTATTCCTGACCACACAAATACATACGGCCAATACTTATTATCTCTGGCCACGTATCTATAGAAAACAACAACAAGTGCTGAAATTAGTAGGACACCAAGTATATAGAAAACAGGGTAAATACCTTTTACAATTGGATTATATATAAATGCTCTGACTGCCATAAACGGTGTCGCCAAGGTGACGAAAATTAAAGGAAAAAAATATGTAAATGCAATAAAGGGTTGTTTTTTATAAAGAAATCGGCTCGCAGATATAGAATTTACAAACCATCCCTTCTTCCATCTTACTTGCTGCTTGAAAAATACCTTCCATGTGTCTGGACATATTGTAGTCGCAAGAGCTTCGTCAGTATAAATCGTTTTATGATCCAGTTTTATAACCCAATTGGTTAAAGCCCTATCATCCCCCCACGTAACAGGCAATCCCAAAAACTTTTCGTTTAACCATTGGTCCATTATTGGCAAGACTAAATTCTTCCTATATGCCGAAGAACAGCCGCTACAACAAAACACAGACATAAATGATGATTCCGCTGCCTTAAGTATTCTAAATGACATAAAATAATATGCTGCCTGCATTTTTGTTAGTATATTTTCGTTAGCATTCTCTGGATCAGCGTGTGCACAAACAGCACCAACTTCAGGATTTTCAAAAGGCTCAATTATTTTTCTAAATGTCGATGGTTGAATATAACTATCGCTATCAAGTTGAACGACGATTTCTCCACTTGCAACCCTAAAACCCTCTGACATCCCATGTCGTTTTCCTCGATTATCCTTCCAATTTATAACGACTAGGGATGGAAAAATAAGCTTCATTTCATCTAGCACTGTCTCTGTCCCATCTGTACTTCCATCATTGATTACGATGACTTGCAACTTATTTTTTGGATACTCCGACTCAAAACATTTGTATATGGTTTTCGCTATAGATTTTTCTTCATTCTTGCAGGGTATTACAAAGCTAACAGTTGGCTCATACTTTCCTTTTACGACTCGAAGTATTTCTCTGTGTGTGTGCCTATAGAACGTTGCAGCAATTAACCTTGAAAGCTCAAAAGTGGTAACAAGAACAGTGTATATCAATAATATTGGATCATTATAGAAATCTGATGCAGTAGATGATTTTAGCCACAAAATAACGCATAATATTAAAAAACCCAACAAAATTAAAAAAAATCTAAAAACTGTGTCGTTCCTTGTTTTGGACATTATGGCTACCCTAAGTAAATGCTACAGTATCCTCATAATGATCTAAAAGCAAGTTTTTGAAAATACTTATGAATACAGAATCACCTCCGACTTGTAGTCGATGATCCTTTGAGCGATAGTTGGCCCAATACCATTCAAGGTTTGGAGTTCTTCGAGCGAGGCAGTATTTATATTTACTAACGTAGACTGAGCCTGAACCTTAGAAATGAAGAACAATCCGCCGATAATAATAAGAGAAAAACCAACTAAAAACTTAAAGAAAGTCTTGTCTAAATACTTCATGTATAAATTGTAACCTGGATGGATTTATACCAAGGCCGGGCCTTGGTAAATATCTGTGGATAACCAATCGTGCATTTGGGTTAGAAAATCTGATGAGTCGGTAAAATATGCAGGAAATGCTTGCTTATTTAGAATAAGGCGCTCATCTCTACTCTCATCAACATAGTCCAAAAAGCTCGAATACTGGTAGCGCTTTAGAAAGGACTTAACCACCTCGGTATCTGTCTGTTTATTTCGCCACTCAGGATCAATTAACTTAACTGGATTTAGATGAATATATGCAAAAAGATACCTCAAGTATGTATCTTCGTTCGCGTGTTCTGACTTAAACTCACTGCCAAATAGAGCTCCGGTTCTCTCATATTTCTTATTAAAGTAAGAAGAATAGGCCGTCAAAAGCTTGCTCATATACTTAACTATTCCTCCCTCACTCACCTCTTTAACCAAAATATGGAAGTGGTTGGGCATAAGGCAATATGCTCCAATTGCTACAAGTTTATTCCCAGTTTCGAAGTCTGATAATTTAAGCTTTTTCGTATTTCTATAATTTAATGGTTCTAGGCCGTTACATATATACAGAAGCCTTACAAACCTATTTCGATCATCATCATCTAAAAAGATTGGTCTCTTATCCACACCTCTGCTATACAAATGATAAAACTCATCAATGGATAATACGGTATTTCTAACCGGCATATTCTAATTATACTTACCAAGGCCGGGCCTTGGTAAGAAGTTGTGGATAAGACTGGGGATAATACAAAAACACCCCGTATGGGGGTGTTTTTGATTCCTCTGTCCTACGCTACGAGAGCGCAGTTCTTAGGTAAACCTTTCGGCTTACGGAAGGGTGACTGAAGGAGTTCTCCATGCAGTTTCACCTGACATGAAGGTTGATGATGCACGACCAGTCTCAGTTGAGAGCCAGTTGATTCTCTCAAGACCGAATGCGTATGCGCCAGCTGAGATCTCAGCACCTGCTGTAGTTCTGCCGAACATTACGTACTCAATAGTGAGGTCAACTTCGTTACCCTCAGAGAGTCTGTAAGAATCAAGACCGCCGACTGTTGAGACCTTTGAGGTATCAAGAGTAACTGTGGTTGATGAAGCTACAGATGGGTTAACTGCTGCACCGTTTAGGTAGATAACGAATGAGCGAGCGGCTGCTGCTGATCCCCAACCTGCCACTGGGTAGGTTGTTGATGAGCTACTACCGAAGTCAACGTCAGTACCAACTGCTTGCATGCGAACCTTGAAGGTTGCCTTAGCAGATGAGGTTGCGCCTGCGAAACCAACATCAGTTGAAGTGATGGTAGGTGCGCTCACGAGTGAGAACACTGGACCAACATTTCTTACGTATGCAATGTTTGCATCAGCAGAACCTGAAACTGAGCTGATGGTATCTCCTAGTGAGTTCTCAGCGATAACGTTTGTGGTGTTTCCAGTGAAGGAAGCATCAAAGTTAGCCTGAGTAGCTACTGCACCGCGGATATCTGCAGCAAGGGTGAATGTCCTTGTAGCACCTGCTGGAATGGTGTAGCTGATGTCAGCGAAATCTGCATCAGAACCACTCAAAGCATCTGAACCAAGGAGTTGACCACCTGTACCATTACCTGCGTAGAGGTAAGTAGTAGAAGCAGTTGCACCTCCAACGGTGTTGGTAACTACGAAGTTTTCAAGATCAGTGATCTCGATAGCATCCTTCTCAGCTCTGATATCGAAGACCATGAGGACAACCTTGTCGGCCTCATTGTCGCTTGATCCCTCAGCAGCAACGATCTCTCGTGCAGCTGGGTTTGAGCTGTTTGCAGAAACTGTAAGTGATGCACTGTCAGTCAAGCTAGCTGAGAAAGTGATTGACTTAGTCACATCAGTATCAAGTGATGGTGAGTAAAGATCAATACCTGCTCCGTCGATACCTCTAACGCCATTGTCCGCGAGGGCGATGGTGTATGAAGTAAGATCACCAGAATCGATGGTGCCCTGAACATCAGCCTTTACCATGTAGGTACGTGTTGCATCCTTTGCAACAACTGAGCTGAAGCCAGTAAGAGTAATCTCATACTCGTTTGAGCCGTTTCTAACAACAGTACTGTTGTTAAGGTCAGCTGAAGCAAGAGTCTTACCTGCATCGTCAACTAGGTAAACCTTAGAAAGAACATCTCTGTAAAGAGTGTTTGTTGATCCAAGGTCAAGCTTAACTCTCTGTAGAGCGATGTCAGAAAGGTCAGCCTCTGCCTTGAAGGCGAGAACAGTAACCATATCTTGACCCTCGTAAAGTGTTGAGCTGGATACTGGAGCTGAAGTAACTGTAAGAGTACCCTCAACACCAGGAGTGGTGATAGTACCAGAAACAGTTCCACCAGTAGTTGTACCACCGGTAGTTGTACCACCTGCTACAGAACCTCCGAATTTAGCTCTTGAAAGAGGACCGAAGTATCCAGTAGCTGGAAGACCAACTGCAGCTTGCCACTTAGCAACTGCTGACTTAGTAAGAGAACCGAAGTAACCTGGAGCTACACCTGCAGGCATCATCAAGTATCCACCGGATACTAGTGAGTTCTGAAGTGCAACAACCTGTGAGCCAGTAGAACCGACTGTAAGGTCAGAAGTGATGGCTGAAGATGCTGAAGCACCACCAGACATAGCTGAAAGCTGTGCCATAAGCGCAGCGATTTGTGCCTGGAGTTCAGCAACTGATTGTGCAGCTACAGGTGCGGCGAAGCCGAGAACCATAGCAGCACCTGCTGAGAAACCAGCAAGTCGTGCGATTGAATTTCTTGTCATTATTTAATTACTATTTCTAATTGCGTTTCGCTTTCCTGATTATTTCTAAAAATGGTCAGGTGACGAAACGTCTATTAATTGCCGACAACGGTTAAGCCTTTGCCGGCAAGCTCGTCTAAGTGAGCCAAACTTTTGTTTGCACCAGTTAATTATATAGATTGTGGGTCTTTCAACCTAAATCTGCTGTGGATAACCCTTCGAAATACTCAGGGTAAACCACAGATAATCAACTAGTAAAACTGGGCTCAATTATACACATTTTGGCCCTTTAAGCAAGCTAAACCAGGGAGTAGCGACTCCACCTCTTCTCTCCTTCTTTCTTCAAGATTCCGTCCTTAACAAGAGAGAGTAGCTCTCTTTGAATAGTCTTCTCACTTACACCCTCAATATGAGGAGTGATGTCCTTTATCATGATCTCAGGCTTCTTCTTCAAAAGGTTTAAGATTGCTGACTGTCGACCATTCTTCTTCAAGGCCACAGCGCCGTCCTTTAGAGACTCTGACTTAACTACTTCACGGACAGGTCTGTCCTTAAAGACATGTAACTCACTCGGTCTTGGGAGATAGTTTGTAACAGACTTTTCTTCAGGCTTATTAGGGACTTCCTTGATCACTTGAGGCTCTTCATAAGTCTCAATTTTCTTAAGCATTTCACCCAAAGATTCTGTTTTAGGTAAAAGGTTACCGAACTCACGGTGAATGATCTCGTGATTCATATCAGAAATAAGGCCAGCATTCTTGGATACAGTAAGGAGACTCATGATCTCTTGCACGAGAGATCGACTCTCTTTAACAGAAAGTAGCTTAGAACCAAGCTCCCTTAAACGCCACTTCATAGGCTCAAGGTCACTAAAGAAGCTTGTAAGTAGATAAAGGGCACTTATTAGTTTTTCTGTCTTTTTGTGTTCTATATTCATGTCTTTTAACTGTCTTTTACTTCATGTCCATTATAACACGAAATGTCCTTTATTGCAAGCTTTTAAGACATTAGAAGTATAGGACAAGTAAGAGACAGAATACAATAGACATCTAGGTCTTTTTGATGCGGAAAGTGCTCTAAAAGTGTTGTGGTATAATGCTTATATAGAAAACAGAGTAAATGGTCAAAAAAGAGAGAAAAAACCGAAAGCCAGACGAAAGCGAGTCATTCCTAAGTTCATTATCTGAGGAGACGAAAAACGCTATCTTCGGGGTAGGCTCTTTGGTCCTTACCCTTCTCCTATCAATGGCGGCCTTCGGAGTAGGTGGTCCTGTGGGAGGCTTCGTATATAAGTGGCTCTCCTATCTCTTTGGTATTGGGTACTATCTTATACCCCTAGTCTTCCTACTTCTCTCCATCTCATTCTTCAGATCTCACGAAAAGAACTTTGCCCTACCTCAGACCATTGGCTCGATACTCTTCTTCTTCTCGGCTCTAGGAGTTGTTGGAGCCCTCTTACCCACCAAGGGTGGAATAGTCGGTTACTGGGTAGCCAAACCACTACTCTCGCTCTTCGCGATGTACCTATCACTCATTATTCTTATTGCGTTAATTGTAGTTTCCTTACTTGTTATCTTTGACACTTCTATTAAGGTAGACCTCATGAAATGGATGAAGAAACTCCTTATGTTTAAGGAATCTGAGAATCCAGACACCCTACTTCCTATTGAGAAGGTGGCTATCAAAGAGGCTGTGGATAAACTGGGGACAACTGAAGCTGTAAATAAACCAGAAGTCGAACCTGTAATCAAAAATTTCAACAATAATAAGAGAGACGAGATGGATGGCTTTGCACCCATCATGCTCAAGAGCTCAGGTAAAGCTTGGACCCCTCCCCCACTCTCACTACTTGAGAGAGATAAAGGTAAGCCTGGAGTTGGTGACATCAAGGCAAATGCAAATATCATTAAGAGGACACTCCAGAACTTCGGCATCATTGTCGAGATGGATGAGATATCTATCGGTCCTTCAGTCACCCGTTATGCACTAAAGCCAGCAGAAGGAGTAAAACTTTCGAAAATACTTGGTCTACAGACGAACCTCGAACTTGCTCTAGCGGCACACCCTGTACGCATAGAAGCACCTATACCAGGTAAGTCTTTGGTTGGAATTGAAGTGCCAAATAGCGCGAAGACTACTATCGGCCTCGGATCCCTACTTTCAGAAAGAGAGTATGCTGAAAGTCCTAAACCTCTCCTCGTCGCTCTTGGTAAAGATGTGGCTGGCGAGTCCCACTTCGCGAACATTGCCAAGATGCCTCATGCTCTTATCGCTGGTGCAACAGGAAGTGGTAAGTCGGTAACAATTCATACCATCATCACTTCTCTTCTATATAGGAATCCTCCAGAGAACCTCAAATTCATCATGATCGACCCAAAGAGAGTCGAACTCACTTCCTACAACAAGATCCCCCATCTCCTTACTCCTGTTATCACTGATGCCAAGAAGGCGATCCTCGCCTTGAAGTGGGCAACCAAAGAAATGGAAAGAAGGTACGAGATCCTAGAAAAGGAATCTGTACGCGACATAGACTCCTTCCACCAAACAATGAAAGAAGGAGAATCAATGCCCTTCATCGTCGTTATCATAGACGAGTTGGCAGACCTCATGCAGGCGTATCCTCGAGAACTCGAGGCAGCTATTGTCCGATTGGCCCAAATGTCTCGAGCAGTTGGTATACATCTTCTTCTCTCAACTCAGAGACCTTCGGTCAATATCATTACTGGTCTCATCAAGGCCAATGTTCCCTCTCGTATAGCACTCCAAGTTGCCTCACAAATTGACTCACGAACCATCCTTGATGCACCAGGTGCAGAGAAACTACTCGGAGCGGGAGACATGCTTTGGCTCTCAGGAGAGCGAGGCAAACCAACTCGTCTACAGTCTGCCTACATATCTGAATCTGAGGTAAAGAAGGTGGTGAAATACTTGGTGGACAACTATGCAGATGAGTTGACCGAAGAGATCAACTTCAGCAATGAAAACACCTCTAACGCAATCTTTTCTGCTACTCTCGACTCAGATCCAGGAGATGATGATGAACTCTACGAAGAAGCGAGAGACATCGTGGTCCAGGCTGGAAAGGCCTCAACCTCCTTCCTACAAAGGAAACTCCGTATCGGTTATGCTCGAGCAGCACGTCTAATCGACATATTGGAAGAAAAGGGAGTAGTTGGACCAGGATCAGGGGCTAAACCAAGAGAGGTTATTGGAGTTTCTTCGAACGGTAGTGCTGAAGGCTTCGGTCAAGACGAAGAATAATGAAAAAAATTCTTATAATATGTTTCTTCGTGATCCTTGGATTGTATGTTGTGTTCCAGGGTCGGTTCATCATCTTTGGTCCAGAAATTAGTGTTGAATTGCCAAAACAAGGAAGTTATGTGGATATAGGGCCAATAACCGTAAGTGGTAGGGTGAAGAATATCTCTCACCTATACCTAAATGACGGTCAAATATATACCAATAATGAGGGCTATTTCGAAGAAAAATTGATAGCGGAGGTAGGAACGAATATAATTGAGATCACTGCCAAAGACCGGTTCGGCCGAGTGAGAGAGAAATTGGTTGTGGTACAAGCAAGATAAAGAATAAACAAATGAAAAAAACAAAAACGCCAAAGCCACCAAAAGAGATGGGTGAAAGAAATGAATCCAAGAACATAGATTCAACTCTTGATGCTATCAAGATGAAATTCGGAGAAGACTCGATAATGATGCTCGGTGCTAAACCTCGAGTTGGTATCGATTCGATATCTACCGGCTCCATCGGTCTCGACGCCGCTCTTGGTGTAGGAGGACTCCCACGAGGACGCATCATTGAGATCTTTGGACCTGAGTCATCTGGTAAGACTACCCTCTCCTTACACGTCATTGCTGAAGCACAAAAGATGGGTGGTATATGCGCCTTCATTGATGCTGAACATGCTATGGACCCAGATTACGCAGGAAGGCTTGGTGTGAAGATAAATGAACTACTCATCTCTCAGCCAGATACAGGTGAGCAAGCACTAGAAATTGTCGAGTCACTCGTTCGCTCCGGCAAGATGGATGTCATCGTTATCGACTCTGTCGCAGCACTCACACCTAAGGATGAGATTGAGGGAGAGATGGGTGCACACCATGTGGGCAAGCAAGCAAGACTTATGAGTCAGGCACTCCGCAAACTCACCGCCATCGTCGCTAAGAGTAAGACTATCGTCATCTTCATTAACCAGATCCGTATGCAGATCGGTGTGATGTTCGGTAACCCTGAAACAACCCCAGGCGGTAAGGCCCTCAAGTTCTACACCTCAGTCCGTATTGATATAAGACGTATTGCACAGATCAAGAAGGGAGAAGAAATAATGGGAGGTCGCATCAGAGTGAAGGTGGTCAAGAATAAAGTCGCTCCACCATTCCGCCAAACTGAATTCGATTTAATGTACAACGAAGGAATCTCAAGAGAAGGAGAGATGATTGCACTTGGTGAGAAAATGGGACTACTTAAGAAGTCTGGTAACTCATATGAGTATGGTGATGTGAAGCTCGGTCGAGGTTACGACGCTACTCGGCAGTTCCTAAGAGAAAACAAACCAGTCGGAAATCAGATCATGAAAGAGATTCGACAAAAATTGAAGGAAGAGTAGAATAACCTCTCTATGCTTGAATACAATGAAATAACAGAGAGGAAGTACATCGTTTTTGAGAATGAGCCCTACGAAGTGCTCTCCTCACACGTCTTCCGAAAACAACAGAGGAAGCCTGTGAATGCCACCAAGATGAGAAACGTCCTCACTGGACGTATCGTCGAACACTCCTTCCATGTATCTGACAAGGCTACTGAAGCTGATATTAGTAGAAAGGAAGTTAAGTATCTCTACACCAACAAAGGTGAGTACTGGTTTGCTGAGCCAAGTAATCCTGCTAAAAGGTTCGTATTACCAACTGAACTTATCGGAGATGCAGGCAAATTCTTGAAGGAGAACATCACTGTCGATGCCCTACTCTACGACGACGGGTCTGAGGACGGTAAGATCATCGGTCTCAAGCTCCCTATAAAGATGGAGCTGAAAGTTGTCGAGGCTCACCCAGCTGTTAAAGGCAATACCGCCCAAGGAGGTACCAAGGCCGTAGTACTAGAAACTGGAGCAGAGATCCAAGTACCCATGTTTATAAACGAGGGCGACATAGTACGAGTGAACACCGATACAGGTCAATACACTGAAAGAGTTTAATACAAAAAGAGCCCCTCTCGGGGCTCTTTTAATTTATCTAGATATATAAGGCAAGAGTCCCATGAAGCGAGCGCGCTTGATGGCGACCTCTACAGATCTCTGGAAGCTTACTGGCAAACCACTTCTCTTCCTCGACTGGATACGAGCGTGAGGAGTAAGGAACTTCCTTAGAGTGTCTGCGTCCTTATAATCTATCTTTTCGTAATTTACTTCTGGGTTTTTCATTTTAATTTATTTTTTACTCGTAGTGAGCTTGTCGAACTAGAATGGAATGTCGTCTAGACTAATACTCTCCTCTGGATAGTCGATGGTCTCCATGGGCGGGATGCTGTTCTTCTCATCGTCCTGCTTGGCTGGGGATGAGGTAGAAGACAGTGCACCGGATGATCTTGGACCGAATTGTACCTTGTCGGCTACAACCTCGGTTCTATAGTTCTTCTTGCCGTCTGGACTGTCCCAACTCCTGGTCTGCATTCTACCCTCTATGAGAGCGGACGAACCCTTACGGAGGAACTGAGAGACGATCTCTGCCTGCCTGCCAAAGACCACAATGTTGTGATAGTCGACTGACTCTTGCTTAGCACCGTTCTTGTCCTTCCACACTCGGTTTGTAGCGAGTGAGAAGCTAGTAACCTGGATACCTGAGGGTAGAGACTTCATCTCTGGATCTCGGGTCAGGTTACCTATGACCATGGCTTTGTTTAGATACATGACTATTGTGGTTGGCTACTAGTAGATTTATTCTACCACTTTTTCTGCCTCTACTGGTTGCGCCTCTATTTGGGCCTGGAGCTGTGCTTCCTCGAGAGCCTTTTCTTTATCCTCACGAGCCTTGATAGCTGCGGCGAAGGTGAATTGGGTCTCACGAGTGGTCTTAACAATCAAGTGACGAAGAACTTCTTCTTGTAACTTCATTGCGTCATCTACCTCCTTGAGTACGCTGCCATCAACCTCGAACTTAACCCAGCCGATGTATGCCTCATCAACCACATACTTTCGAGCCCCAACTGACTTCGACATAGTATAGGCTAAGTCGGTCTTCAAGGGGTCCTCTGAATCGAGCTCCTTAGCACCTACTTTCTTAAGAATTCCTTTTATTGTATCGACCACTTTGGAAAGCTGTTCCTCGGCCACACTTGGGAGTACCAAGTAACCAAGTTCATAAACAAGCGCTTCCTTGCGGTCTTCTGTATTGGACATCAGCGTTATTTTGTTAACCCCTCGATTTCTCTCGGGATCCTGACGTAAAAAGTCAGGACTTATAAACCTCAGCCCCAGACTCAAAGGTATAGGGTACAGAAGAGGTCCCACTACCCTATCATATGTATGGATAAAATGAAAAGATCCTGCATTTCTGCAGGATCTGGCACCAGACCAATACTAGTTACGAACAGCTAGAAAGCGAAATTGGCCAGGCCAGTCATCCTCAAACCAACTGAGAACGAGAATGCGCGCCACGCCACGCCTGCTGAAATAAGCGACTCGACGAAGGCTATCCATCTGCTCAACCGAGCCGAGGGCAACGATCGGGAACTGTCTTTGGAGCTCGGGGTTCTTCGCCCCATAGTCCAAGAGATCCCAGATCGTCGCGGGACGGAAGCCGTCCTTCTCCATCTCCTTGATCACGTTCCTCGAAGAGATATAGCGATTGAAGTGGTAGAGCTTGGGCTCAAGGCCGAAGGCAAAGCCTTCTGGTATGGGGAAGTTCACATCCGTGATGTTCTCATCCACCCAATCGTATTTGCCGAGGGTGATGAGCTCATTGAGGGAAGGTGCGCTAATCTGCTTCGCCATCCAACATGGAAGCTTGGCGACGAACTTCTTCAGCTCTGCCTCGACCTCATCTCCGTTGTCACCTAGGAGCATGTTGTCGAGCTGTGTTCGCAGTGCGCGGTACTTGCGCAATGCTTCTCTGAGCGTGGGATCCACGGTCAGACTCCTATAGTTAAGGTACAAAAAACGGGCTACTATCTTTTGCCCATCGAGATGACACTACTACTCGAAATACGTTGTGTCAAATATTAAAAATTCTCTTGGCATTTGCCACAAGAGCTGCTCTAATGGTCTCCACATCCTCCCCTCTTATCTCGGCAATTTTCTTTACAACCTCACTTACATAGCTCGGCTCATTCCTCTTACCTCTATGTGGAAATGGTGCAACATACGGTGAGTCAGTCTCAGACATAAGCATCTCGAGTGGAGCGTTTTTGATAACTTCATCGTAGTCACGAGCAAAAGTAATGACACCAGTAAATGAGGTGCTGAAGCCTATGGCCCAGAATCTCTTGGCTTCGTCTAGTGTGCCGGCGAAGAAGTGTATATCTCCTCTCAATTTCTCCCCATGAATTTCCTTCAGTCCCTCAAGTTTATCCAGAAGTTCCTGATAGGCGCCACGAGAGTGGATCATTAGTGGTTTATTGTGATCTATAGCAAACTCAATTTGAGCATCAAAAAGTTTTTCTTGTCTCTCATAATCATCCTCCCTCTTTGCATGGAAGAAATCGAATCCACACTCGCCTATCGCTACAACCCTCTTACTCTTCATTAATTCTTTGAATCCCTCGTCATTAAATACTCTAATCGGATTATCCACGGGGTGCACGCCTATACTTGCATAAATCTCATCGTACTTCTCCGCCAACTCCACAGCTTGTTTTGATGACTCGTAGTCTGTGCCCACAACTATAGTATGAGTCTCGGTATCTCTTAGTCTTTGTATTACTGCATCAAGATCACCTTCAAAGTCCTTGAAGTTAAGATGCGAATGAATGTCGAAATACTTAGGCATCTATACGAGGAAAAAGGCCGGTACTAATCTTGTTGTTTGCTATTGCCTCTACAATCTTCTTTGAGGTCTCTGGCATAAATGGTGAGAGTGAATGACCTATGTGGGATAGCTTAGTAACCATCTGAGTTATGACCTTCTTGTCCTTGGTTTCCCAAGGCTTTTTCTCCTGAATGAATTGGTCGAGCTCGCCTATCTCCGTCCAGATATGGTTCATCGCCTTCTGGATCTCGAAGTGTTCAAGCAGTTCCTTGAGAGTGTTGTGGAGCTTGTGTTCAACTTGTACTGGCCCCTCCAAATAAGTTTCTGCAAGCTTCATAGTGCGAGAGACTAAGTTACCAAGACCATTCGCGAGATTGGCATTATAAGATTCTCTAAATCTCTCGACAGTAAATGGACTGTCCTCGAAGGTTGAGATCTCTCGACAGACGAAGTAACGCAGTGCCTCAGCACCAAACTTATTTACCATCTCCACAGGATCGACGACGTTACCAAGTGACTTACTCATCTTGACTCCGCCTTCACCGGTGACGAAGCCGTTAACCACAATACGCTTGCTGTTTGGTAACCCAGCTGCCATGAGCATAGCCTGCCACATAGCACCTTGGAATCTGGTATTGTCCTTACCACAGAATTGTATTGGCTCTCCCTCTACCCAAAACTTTTCAAATAAATCGGGTTTACCCTGAGCGGAGTCGAAGGGCCAACCAAGAGTAGAAATGTAGTTAACCAATGCATCGAACCAAACATACATGACGTGCTTATCATCCCCTGGTACTGGTACTCCCCACTGCATCTTCTCCCTGAGTCTTGATATAGAGAAGTCCTCAAGACCTCGCTTCACGAACTCCTTAGTCTCATTAAGTCTTGACTCAGGAATGATGAAGTCCTCCTTGTATAACTCGAGCAGCTTCTCACCGAAGGTGCTGAACTTGAAGAAGTAATTCTCTTCTTCTATCACTTCAAGATCCAAGTTAGTGTGTATTGCACAACGACCATCTACAATCTCTGAGTCCGTCTTCTCCGACTCACAACCAACGCAATACTTGGTCTTGTAGCTCTTCTTGTATATGAATCCGTTGTCATTTACCCTCTTCCAGAACTCTTGGGCAGCGAGCATGTGCCTCTCGTCTGTAGTGCGGACGAAGTGAATGTCGTCTGAGATGTTCAGGAGTGGCAGAAGGGTCTTGAACTCCAAAGCAAATTTGTCGACATACTCTTGTACACCCATGTTTGCCAATTCAGCAGCAGTAAAGATCTTCTGCCCATGCTCGTCAGTACCGGTGTTGAAATAAACTTCTTCCCCCAAAATCTTGTGCCATCTGGCAATAACATCAGCTCGGATAAACTCCAAAGCATGACCCATGTGGGGCTTAGAGTTAACATACGGAAGAGTAGTTGTAAGATATTGAGCTTTGGTTGTACTCATTTGATTTAAAACTATTTGATACTCTATTTGTTTCCCTGTGCGATCTTGGCCTTCTCCATGTCCGAGATGAGCTCAATAAATATGGCTGCGAGGGGAACAGATATAAGCATTCCTAGGAATCCAGCAAGCTTAGCTCCTATAAGGAGAGCGAGGATCGAGACCATTGGAGGCACGCCAATAACTTTCTTCACCACTAGTGGGTAGATGAGTTGGTTCTCAAACTGCTGGATGATGATAAATAGTCCGGCTACGAGTAGAGCAATGCTGGTTCCTCCAGTAGTAAAGCCGATCATCACCGCTGGTATAGCTGCAAGTATCGGGCCAAAGAGTGGGATAATCTCGAAGAGTCCAGCGCCCACTGCCAAGAGCAAGGCGTTAGGAATACCAAGGAGCAAGAGTCCAAGGTACGCAAGAACAGCAATGATAACCGACATCAAGAGCTGTCCCTGCATCCAGAAACCAATCTTTTGTCTTGAGCGGTCCCAAAGATCTAGAATATATTTCTCTCTATTCAAAGGGGTAACTATACGCAAGAACTTACCGACTCCGTCATCTTGCACTGCAAGGTAGAAGGAGAGAATAACGATGAGCACAAAACTGGTAATACCTCCGAATAGGAGTGTTGCTGAGGAGATCACACCCTGTGAGAGGGAGAGGAGGATGGCATTCAACTTCTCCCCTAAGTTATCGATATTCAAAGAATTACCGAGACTAGAATTCGCTGAGAATGAGTCGGCGTAGCCAGAGAAGCTCGAAATGAATCCGGATACCTCACCAAAGAGTGGCAGGAACAAAAAGTAAAACAGTCCGGCAAAAAGGAGCGCCATGATGACATAGACAGAGAGAATGGTGGGGAGTCTTGGTACCCCCCTCGACTTAGCCCAGTGAGCAGCGGGCTCTAAAGCAGAAGCAATAACAATAGAGGCAACAATAACAAGGAAGATGTCCTTAATGAGATAAGCAGCGAAGGCTAATGCAAGCACAATAACTGCCTTCACCCAACTACCAAAAGAGATATCAATGAATTTGCCCTTAGATTCGTCCATGGGACAATCATATCACCAAGAGTTTCTTCAGGCGAGGAAGGTCCTTACCCTCTCCTACCACAGCCAAATTGAGCCCTTCTGTCCTGAAAAGCTCTTGAGCAACCTTCAAAACATCTCTGCCACCAATCTTTCTTAACGACTCCTCAAAGTACTTTGGCTCAAAGAGTTTGCCTCGAGTAATTTCTTGGTCAGCATAGAACTCGACAAGTGAGTCGGTTGTCTCAAGACCCATATACATGTTGCCCACTAGATAATCCTTAACTTTGTTTAATTCAACTTCAGACACTATTTCTTGAGTTAACTTTTTGCACTCCTCAAGAAGAGCCTTAACTACCTCCTCTACCCTCTTACCGTCCACCCCAGTTGAGATAGCAAAATAACCATGGTCTGTATGCTCATTGTCCGAAGCGCGAACATAGTAGCAGACACCCATCTTCTCTCGGAGTCTCTCGAAGAGTCTAGATGACATGCCCTTACCAAGCACCCCAGCGAGGAGTTCAAGTACCGCCCTCTCCTTCTCGCTCTTTGGTTTAGTCTTGAATCCTAAGATCAAATGAGTTTGGTCTGTCTTCTTCTTAAAGACCTTAAACTGTGGGAAAGTTTGAAGTGAAGAAACCTTCTCCTTACCCAACTTCTTAGCATCCCTGATATCCTTAAACTGCTTCTCAACCTCTTTTACGAGCTCACTCTCCTTAATGTCCCCCGCCACAACTACCAAGGTCTTCTTCGCCGTATAATGCTTTGCTCTATAAGTCTCGAAGTCCTCTCTCTTAAACTTCTTAATATTCTTCGCAGGGCCAAGGACTGTTCTACCGGCTGGAGTGTCACCGTACAAAAGCTCTGCAAAGACATTCCACACCTTCCTCTGTGGTAAGTCTTCATACATCGAGATCTCTTGGAGTATCACCCCTCTCTCTTTCTCTAGCTCAGTAGCAGGAAGAGTTGGGTTCAAATACAAGTCTGCAATAATTTCTAAAAGTTTTTTGAAATGCTTCTTCTCTGCTTTGGCGTAATAGCCAGTCATTTCGTTGCCGGTGAAGGCATTTGACTGAGCACCAAGACCATCGAGTTCGCGAGTGATGTCAGAGGACTTTGGTCTGTTCGCTGTGCCCTTGAAGACCATGTGCTCTAAGAAGTGTGAGAGCCCGTTCTCCTCCTTGCTCTCGTAGTTAGAACCTGTTTCAACCAAGGCCATCACTGTGACAGAAGGATTTCCCTTAACAGGAACATGAATAATTCTTAAACCGTTAGGTAGAGTAATCTTTTTATATTGCATAGAGACTCAAGATTACCTTAAGCTACCACTTCTTTCAAATCTGAAATTTTCACCCTCTTTTGTTCTCCGGTGTCTCTGTTTCTAACTGTTACTGTATCTTTGTATTCAGGGGTTTCTCCTAATGTGTCAAAGTCGATGGTGACGCAGAAAGGAGTGCCGATCTCATCTTGTCTTCTATAACGCTTACCAATATTCCCGTTATCATCAAACTCGATGTTGCCGAATTCAGACTTAAGCATTTTATAAACCTCTCTCGCCTTCTCTACCAACTCTGACTTGTTCTTGAGAAGTGGGAAGACAGCCGCGCGAATTGGAGCGATCTCTTTGGGCAATTTCAAATAACTTCTTGTCTCTCCACCAAGATCATCTTCGGTATACGCAGAAGTAAGAATGGCAAGAATGGTACGATCGACTCCGAGCGAAGGTTCTATCACATGAGGGGTAAATCTCTCTCCACTCTCTTCGTCGAAGTATTCTAGAGCTTGGCCAGAAGATGCTGAGTGGCTTCGAAGATCGTAGTCCGTTCTATAAGCTAGACCCCAGAGCTCCTTCCTACCGAATGGATACTCGAACTCAAAGTCTATAGTCTTCTTTGAGTAATGAGCCCTGTCGTTGTCTGGTACATCAAGCTCGTGGATTTGTTTGATGCCCACTCTCTCGCCAAACTGGTGCATGGTCTTGCGCCACATTTCAAAGCTTTTCTCCCACTCACTCTCCTTCACGAAGTACTCGACCTCCATCTGCTCAAACTCGCGCTGACGGAAGATGAAGTCTCTGGGTGAGATCTCGTTTCTAAAAGCCTTACCCACCTGAGCAATACCAAAAGGAAGTTTAGGGTGGAAGGAGTCAACCACATTCTTGAAGTTTACAAATATTCCTTGAGCGGTCTCTGGTCGTAGATACGATACTGTCGCCTCTTCCCCTGCACCAACAGAGGTCTTGAACATAACATTGAACTGCTCGCCATTCTCCATCGGATCGGCAAAGCCAGCGACATGGCCACTCGCCTCCCAAACTTTTGGATTCATAATGATAGATGCATCGAGGCCATAGACATCCCCTCTCTCGCCTCTAAACATCTTGAGCCAGAGTGCCTTCACATTCTCTTTAAGCAAAACTCCAAGTGGGCCGTAATCCCAAGTACCTGCGAGGCCGCCATAGATCTCAGAGCCTTGGTAGATGAAGCCCCTCCTCTTCGCTAGTGATATTAGTTTTTCCATAATTACTCGCCTACTTTACAACAATTTCGTCGCCCTGCACATAGGTCGGGTCGCTCGAGATCCTGGTGGTTACTGCTGGATGCGAAATCCTCACATCACTTGCGGTAAAGCTGTCAAAGCCAGCCAGAGTAATGTTACTCATTAATACCGGTGCTCCACCGACCTGACCGATGGATGGAATGAGAGAGACCTTGAGTGAGACCTCTTTACCTGAGCTAGAAAAGCCGGCCCCAGAAAGGAGTTTACCTATCTCCCACGACACCGTCCTTGAGGTTGCGTTATATGAGAGACCAGAGTCATTTGCTGGTGCCACCTCCTCCGCCCACTCTACATTAGGACCGAGCTGTCCTGTAACTCGAACATTATCTATATCATTTCTGGTATTAGAAATATTGAGGGTGATGGTGTAGGTAGTCTCTATCTCTGCCTTTGGAGGAATGGGGCCTCTGTTCTCTATTGGACCACGCGCATAGAGTGACTTGGCACTAAGGACAATCTCGGAGGCGATCTTGACCGAACGAGTGAGTAACACCTTACTGTCTTGAGCAAAGCCTCTTGGTCTACCAGTGAGCGTAATGCTCAAGTCAATTTTTTGGTTTGCACTACCCACGGGCAAGGTCTCGAGTGACGCGAATTCGAAAGTAAGATTACCAGAATCTCCTGGATCTAAATCCTCCACATCTCCGGAGTTTGATCTGTTCCAAATAATTGAGTTCGTGGCTGGATTATATACACCGCCGTTTTGCACTGTTAGGTTGTTCCTATCTAGTGCTCCGCCAGACAAACGAACCTCGATAATTGGGTTCTCTAAAGTTTCTGTTAAATTGTTCTTGAAATTTATTGTAGCCAAGATGTTCTTCCCTGCAGGAGCGATGTACTCATCACTATTCTCGCCATTAAGCTTCACATTAAGATCGATGGTCGGTCTCTCTATTGTTACTCCAATTGAATCTGAGTAAAGGTTGGTGTCTATCTTCGTTGCTTGACCCTCGCCCACTCCGACAAAGTATCTGAAGGTCCTCTCCTCTCCATCCTCCCCTATGAGAGTGCCTCTCAGAGTAACTGTCTTCTTATCTTTCGGCATGAGAGTGCCGATAGACCACAATGTCTTATCCTTGTTTGTTGGTTGAGGACTAGCACTGACAAACTTCCAGCCATAAGGAAACTCTCCACGAAGAATAAGATTGTCTAACTTCTCATTAGAGTTCGAGGTGATGGTGATAGTAGTGAGGAACTCGTCTCCCGAATCAACTTTAGCGGGTTTCGATACTGAAACAGTTACTGGTGAGGATCCTATAGTAATCTCAAAACTCTTTTCTTTGGTGAAGGTGGCGTTCGAACCCTTAACGCCGTACTCAACAGAGACCTTAACCTCTCTAACCTCACCCTCAACTCCGAGGAAAATCGCCTTCTCATTCTTGGTCACCTTCTTGCCTGGGCCAAGCTCTTCTAACTCCTCAACCACATTGGTTTGACCCTCATTCGCATCATCTGCACTCCTTGTCCCCTCTGGATAAACAATACTCAAACTTAGTTTGTCGAGTGGAGCGTTATTCTTGTTCACAATACTAATCTCAAGGTCCGCTATCTCTCCTGCTCCAATATTAATAGGACCGTCAATCTCAATGTCTAGGTTCTTCGTAGAGATGAAATTGTCTCCATTGAAGTAGATCAGGCTCGCAGCGAGGGCTGCACAAACAGAGAAAATGAGTGAGATGTAGAACATCTTCCTAATGATAGGGTGATGGTCCTGATTAGTAGACTCTCTGGCCAAGAGGTCGTCAATCTTAGGAGAGTTCCACTCGCTTGGCGCACTCTCTGACTCAACAGGATTAATAGACTCCCTGTTGTCCATTGGGTCATGATACTTGGTTCTAGAGTAGAGCTTCTCACCCATACGCTCGAGTCTACTCTTGCCTCTATTTTGGGGTACTGACATGTGTTGTTATTATACCCTACCGTAGGCCACTCTCGAGGATACCAGTGTTAATCTGAGCCACTAATTCCTTCTTTCTTGGTCGTACCTCACTCAAATTCGTTGGTACTACACTCAAAGGAAGGTAGCCCAAGTGCGAGAGTAGCCTAGACACCACAAGTAGCTCCCAAGCTTCTGTTTCAGCTCTAAATACTCGCCCTTGAACTAAGTCGAGTAAGGCCTCCTCAAAAACATCAAAGACTTCAACATGCTTCTCCTCTCCCTTAATAAGTCTCGACAGAAAACTCCCTACTCTATAAAGTGCCTTAAGCATCTCTCGCTCCGTCCTCAAGGCAGTAGTTGTAGACTCAATAAGACTGGCCGTAGTTACTCTCCAGCTCCTCTTACCCTTGACCAACGACACCTTGATAAGAGCGAGCTCGCTTATCACCCCCCTCATCTTGGAATTAGTTTGCCTTATCCCTCTTACGTTACCGTAGATCACGCCTAAATCTCGGGTCAGGATAAGAGCAAGCTTATCGACCTCTTTAGATGGGCTTAGACTGAGGACAATACCCCTAGTGGTATATAAGTGGTGAGACATCAGAAAGCCATTTAAAAAGACAGAGTGGAGTTCGTCGTCCTCTCTATCAACTCACTGTGTTTTTTGTACAACTCTATATCTTCAATAACTTTGTAATCCATTCTGTCAGAAGGTTTCAGATTTTTCTCCTTTCTCATCTCTTGAATATTTCGCATAATCTCGCGCACCTTACCCTCCTCCTCAAGTTCGGGTGTCAGTTTGGTATCAAGCAGGATCTCTTCAACAAGATTTTTATCAGCTACTACACTCTTCACATTTATTTCATCTTTAACAAGTTCCAAGTATTCACTTCCTAATTCATTATTCTTTATTCTTAATTCTTGTAGTGGTTGGCGAATCTTTATATTCGCTTTCGATCTCGCTTCAAGAGCAAGACTAACAACCCTTCTTACTTCTTCCATATCTTCTACGATATTTTTGTCCCCAGAACCAAACAAAGAAAACTTTTTCTTCACCTCCGGCCAAACCTCTAGATGCACGCTTTCTTTATCCCCTTCGATCCTCAGCTTCTGATACAACTCTTCCGCAGCAAACGGGGCAAATGGTGCGAGGAGCTTAGAGAGATTCTTCAGTATGTGATAAAGAGTCTGCTTGGCTTCCACATCACCCAATTTCACCCTGTCTCGTGACCTACGCAAGTACCAAGTAGAGAGGTCGTCGATGAAGTCGCGCATATTTCTAACAGGCTCGAGCAGCCTGTACTCATCAATATTCTTTGTCATCTCTAACACCAAAGCATCGAGCTTAGTAAGAATCCATTTGTCCAAAATATTTTTAGATTCTTTTTTGTTATTTATTTTTTCTATTTCTCTATCTCTATATAGTTCGTAGAAGGAATAGACATTGTCGAGTAAGTTAAAGATTCTCTTGTTGACCTCTTCAACCGACTTCTCATCAAAGTTCTTGGGCTCACCTGGCTGGTTCACCGAATACATCCAGAGTCTAAGAACATCAACCCCATACTTCTCTATGGCAGAGAAGGGCTCAATGACATTGCCTACTGACTTCGACATCTTCTTGCCCTCCTTGTCCAAGATGTGGCCAAGGCAGATAACATTCTTGAATGCAGCCCCCTTACCCAAGAGGACTCCAACAGCATGGAGTGTGTAGAACCACCCCCTGGTCTGGTCTATGGCTTCGGATATGAAGTCCGCAGGATAATGCTCCTCACCAGTCCCTGCATATGAGGCGATGGGCATGGTGCCAGAGTCGAGCCAGACATCCATCACTTCCTTAGTTCTCTTGTATTCAATACCGTCCTTCTCTAGCACTATTTCATCTATATATGGCTTATGTAGGTCCACTTGGTAAGTCTCGTTATGAGGTAATGGGGCGAATGGAAGCTCGCGCACCTCTGCATTATCGAAACGTTTGAACTCCTTGATGAAGATGTGGGTGTTTGGTATATGGTACTTCTTGTTCCTAGGATCATAGTAGCCTGAGATGACGAAAGAGAGCCAAGCGGGTCCGCCGTGAGTAACAATAAGGATGTTCTTGCCCTTATACTTCTCCTCTATTTCGTACAAGCACTCACCTACTCGCTTGCACACATCGGCCAATGACTCTCCGCCAGCAATACTTTCGTTAAACCAATTTGCTCCGACATTGTAGACGTGTCGGTGATACTCCTCCCAATTCTTGCCATCATAGTCCCCTGGATTTATCTCTCGCAGTCTCTCATCAAAAATTATTTTGTCCTCACTGAGTCCGAGCTCACCTCTAACTATCTCTGCGGTTTCTTTAGTACGGGTAAAGGGAGATGAAATGATCAAATCAATCTTCTCTTTCTTTAACTTCTGTCCGGAGTCTGTTGCCTGCTTCTTGCCCGCTTCTGTTAGATGGTCACTCGACTGTAGTTTGTAACTCACTAAATCCTTTTCATTACCTTGTGAGCCTCCATGTCGCATGACGAAATATGAGTTCCCAGACTTCTTGGTATATTTCCTAAGTGTATCTACAGAATCTATAACAATCCTCTCTCCACTCTCTGATAACCAAACAGGCAGTGGTGTACCCCAATATCTCTCCCGAGAAATTGCCCAGTCCTTCACCTCTCTAAGCCACTCGCCGAATCTGCCATTCTTAATATAGTCTGGCTCCCAATTGATCTTCTCATTCTCCTTCAAGAGCTCGCCTCGAAGCGAAGACATTCTAATGTACCAGGAATCGCGTGCGTAGTAGATAAGCTTGGTCTTACACCTCCAACAAAATGGATAGGAATGTAAGTAACTTTCCTTCTTGTACACTAGTCCTCGAGCCTGAAGATCCTTCAAAATATCTACTGCCAAAGTTTCGTCTACTACTGATCTTCCTTCGAGCCAGCCAGTACCTTTGACGAAAGTGGCGTCAGGAGAGACAAGATGGATCTTGGGCAAACCGACCTTGGTTCCTAAGTCGAAGTCCTCCTGACCATACATGACTGCGGTGTGCACAATACCTGTACCATCCTCTGTGGTAATGAAATCAGCGGTGTAAACCTTGAATGCCTTATCCATCTCTTCTCGCCCCTTCTCCTTTATAAATGGATAAAGAGGCTCGTACTCCATGCCAACCATCTCGCTACCTTTGTGTTCGGCGATAATTTCATAGCTCTCAGTGAGTACAGAGAGTCTGTCTTTTGCGAGGACCAATATCTCCTCCCCCACCTTCGCTTCTACATAAGTAATATCCTTTCCAACAGCCAATGCTAGGTTACCAGGTAGGGTCCAAGGGGTGGTAGTCCACGCGACGAAGTATGCTTTGTCGAAACCAACAATCTTAAACTTCGCATAAATAGAAAGATCCTTAACATCGCTGTAACCCTGAGCCAGTTCGTGAGAAGAAAGTCCTGTACCACATCTTGGGCACCAAGGCACGACCTTATAGTCTTTGTATAAAAGTTTTTTCTTCTCTACCTCAGCGATAATGCTCCACACAGATTCTATATATGAGTTGTCGAAGGTGAAGTATGCGTCGTCGAAGCTAACCCAATAACCAATGCGCTCGGTGAACTTGGACCAAAGGTCTATATAAGAAAGCACACTCCTCCTACACTCAGCATTAAATAGTGCTACGCCGAACTCCTCAATCTCTCGCTTGCTCTTAAGTCCGAGCTTCTTCTCTGACTCGATCTCTACAGGCAGGCCGTGGGTGTCCCAACCAGCCTTCCTTGGCACCTTAAAGCCCTGCATGGTCTTGTACCTAGGTACAGCGTCCTTGAAGGCCCTACTCTCTAGGTGATGTATCCCTGGCTTGCCATTGGCTGTAGGAGGTCCCTCATAAAACACGAATTCGCCCTTAGGCGAAGGCTTCTCGAGTGACTTCTCGAATATCTTGTTCTCCTTCCAAAATTGTAGGACCTTCTCTTCTCTTTGCGAACGAGAAAGGCTTTTATCTTCAGCCATTATCTGCCTATCCTATCATTTCTGTAATCTTGTGTGTATCCCCATGCTTAAGCATCCCCAAATATGTGGCCTTAGCCTTTATAGATTGATTAACTTTTAATTTTTTCAACATCCTCCTTTTAGTGGCAGTTCGGAGTATTCGGTGATGTGGAAAATGCACCCAACCCAAGAAATCTAGCCCAGAGGCTAAAGTTTTAATAAATACTTTATCTGGGTGGAGTTTGAGCTTTAGCTCTGTTTCTAAATAACTTACGATATATGATAAGTTTCTGTTTAGCTCATTTTTATCTCGAGAAAAAATTACGAAATCATCTGCATATCTAATATAATACTTAACTTTAAGTTTACGCTTAACAAATTGATCAAACTCATTCATGTAGATGTTAACTAAGAGTTGAGAGGTAAGATTGCCTAGTGGTAGACCCTTACCTTCTTTGATCTCAAAACTACTTATTACTTGCTTGAGTAGCCAGAGAGTGTCTGTATCGTCTATGTGTTTAGTTAGGATGTTGAGGAGAATTTGATGATCTATAGAAGCAAAGAATTTCTTGATATCACACTTAAGCATCCAACATGTCTTGGTGTTGTTCTTAGATACCTTGTATCCAAAACTTCTGAATCTTTCTATGGCTTTGTGTGTCCCCTTGTTTAACCTGCAAGAATACGAGTCATGAATGAACCTTTTGTCGAAGTATGGATAAAGTGCTCGGTAGACAGCGTGATGGAGAAGTCTGTCCCTCACACTAGCTTTATGAATGTTCCGAGGCTTGGGGTCTGAAATATTGAAGGCTTCGTATCCTCCGTGGGTATAGGTCTTAATTTGGAGGGAGTGGCGAAGATCTAAAATATTGTCCATCAACCTAAATTGAAACTCTTGGACATCCTTCCTACCTCGCTTGCCTTTTAAAAATTCTTGCCAAGGAAGGAGGAGATTTTCAACTGAGATGATATGATGAAAAATACTTCTATGAGAACCCCCCCCCAACGGGATCTTGCCGTTTTTGGAAAAGATCAAGAGTGTGTATATCGTCTGGCATGGGTGTCATAACATTCTACCCAAAACTCAAAGGTATTCTGTCGGTAATCGTATAGATAAACTATTTATTGATTTGATTGAATCAGTTTCAACAGCTATTTTCCTTAACAAAGAGACTAAACTCCAATATATCCAAATATCAATTAGAAAACTTGATGCTATTAAAATATTTCTCATGATTCTGTGGGAAACTAAATCTCTAGATAGCAAGAAGTATATTTCTCTATCAACACCATTAGATGAAATTGGGAAGATGCTTGGAGGATGGAGCGGTCAGGTTACAAAACAAAACTCCCTATTGTTAAACAGGGAGAAATGAAGAGAGTTGCGAGCAAAGCAGGCTCGTTGTCGTTCCAGTCATTGTCGAGCCAGTTCCAGTTCATGACCAACTTGCCATCGTTCCAGTTGAGATGCGGAGCGTTGCGGTTGTCGTCCCGATTCTCGGCGCTATGTATAAAACACCTTCTACACCACCACCTCCCGATTACTCAAGAGGTTGAATTTTATCCGGCATCATAATGCCTCAGTGTTTTATACCAAGTATCTTCTTTTTTGAAGAGTCTACACAAGCCCTCCGCCCGAAACCGTAATCGCAGGCGCTCTCAGCTTATGGATACTGGATTCGGCAGACAAAAACCTTGATCTCTGTCAGATTCGCCTACTACCACCAAACAGTTTATCAAAAATTTATATGAAGAGACCCCCGCGAATCATCGCGGGGGTCGAGGACTAAGGTCTAAGTGACAAAAGAGGTCAAAGAGACCTGAGTCCAAAGTACTAACTTGCGAGCAAAGCAGGCTCGAAGTCGTGCCAGTCAATGCCGAGCCAGCCCCAGCGCATGACCAACCTGCCAACGACCCAGCGGAGATGCGGAGCGCTGCGGTCGTCGTCCCGACCCCCGGCGCTCTTCCAGAGGTAAACCAACTTACCCTTGAACTCCTCAGGGTAAGTGGATGGGTTGGCGAGCCAACCCATGACCGCCTCGTCCTCGAGGGAGAAGCATCGGTCGATGAGACCCGTTTCCTTCAGGTGTGCTTCGAGGTCGTAACCTCGGATCCCCCCACCATTCTTCTGCCTGTCGTGGAGGTAGAGCTCGAAGCTCGGCTTCAGCACCTCCGTCACAGTGAACTTCACCGTGCCGTCGAGGATACCGCGAGCCACCTTTAGTCCACCGATCTTCTTGATCACGGCATTCAGGTCACCCTGGGTCATGTCTTTGGTCAACCAGCTCATCGTGTGCTCCTTGGGCTCAATTGCCCAAAAGATTTTGCCTCTCGCCCGAGGCCAGGTCGTAGTCTAAGACCACCTTACAAGGTACTGCTACTTTTATATTATATACACAAAACATCCTATTTGTCAAGTGCCTATAAAAGAGCCAGTTCGAGGTAACAAAAAAGCCCTCGACTAGAGGGCTTTGACCAAACTATTGATGACATCGGGATTCCTGTAGATAGTGCTCGGAGGAGTCTTGCCGAGACTGATGATGCCAAGGAGTTTCTGGATCTTCAGAACCGTCCCATCCAGATCATCATTCACGAGCCAGAAGTCGAAATTCGAAGCCTCGAGAATCTCGCGGCGAGCCGTAGCGAAACGAATGAGCTTCTCTCTCTCAGTTTCTCCACTCTTCCGTTTCTCAAGGCGTCTCGCCAATTCATCCAAATTTGGCGGGAGGAGGAAGATTGTCACAGATTTAGGCATCTTCCTCTTGATCTGCTCTGCACCCTGGAAGTCGAGGTCGAAGATCACATCCATACCAGACTCGAGAGCTTTGTCGAACTCAGACTTCGGTGTCCCGTAAAATTTCTTGTGGACACATGCCCACTCAACGAACTCACCACTCTTAACCCTAGCCAAGAATTCTCCAGGACTGAGAAAGTGGTAATGAACTCCATCCTTCTCATAGTCCCTTTTCTTTCTGGTGGTGCAGGCAATGCGTTGTGCGAACTTCGAGACTTTGCTATAAGTCTCAATGACAGTGTTCTTGCCTACCCCACTCGGCCCAACGAGCATGACAACAAGAGACATGTGTTCTCCTTGAAAGATGTTTCTTTGGACACTCTACACACACCAAACCTGGTTGTCTACACTCTATCTAAAACTGGTATACCGAGGATGGTTAGACCATTTTTCATCACCACCTTGAAGGCTTCTACAATTGCGAGTCTGTACGGAGTCTCTAATGAGTCGCTATTGACCTGCTCATGCGCGTAGAAGTTGTTGAAGGACGATGCGAGTTCTGTAAGGTAAGTGGTGACGAACTGTGGCGAGTAATCCTCTCCTGCTCTCTCGACCACTTCAGGCAAACGGTACAAGAGTCTCTCTATCTCGTGAGTCTCTGCTCTCTCGCCCTTAATACTCCAACTTGCACTTGCTTTATCCAAGACCGATGTCGCTCTCGCATGTGCATACTCGAGGTAAACCCCTGAGTCACCCTCGGTAGAAACAGATTTGTCGAAGTCGAAAACTATATCGTTCCCTATCGACTGCCTGAGTATCATGTACTTTATAGCAGCGATTGAGAGTGGTTCACTATCCTTCACCTTCGTACTCACATCCTTGATCAAGTCCTCAGCAGTGATGACATCTCCTGTGCGCGAACTCATCTTGCCTGTTGGTAGCCTTAGCATACCGTGTGGCAAGTGTTTGGTACTCTTGGAAAGATCTGGGTACATTTGAGAGAGTGCAGTGAGCATGACCTTGAAGTATTCCTTGATCTCGTTCCCTGTGATTACTACTGACTTAGTGTATTTATATTTCTTATATTTATTTACTGCATTGCCCAAGTCCTTGGCTTCGTAGGTTGGAAGCTTCTGTCTGTTCACAAACACTCTGGTGTGTAGCGATGGATCAAACTTCTCACCATGAAAGACTATTGCCCCGTCCGACTCTTCGAAAATCTTGCCAACATTCTTCTCCACCAGTTTCTTACCCAACTCTCCTGCTTCTGACTCGAAGAAGTAGTAGTCAAACTTGGTTCCAAGTTTTTTGTATATACTTTCGAAATATTCGAGACTTGCCTTCCTCCCCTCGTCATAAACCTTGGTGATACTCTTGTCACTCCTATCAAAAATCTTTTTGTTTATTTCCTCTATCTCCTTCCTGGCTTCTAAGTTATCAATATACGCCTTGGCACCTATAGCATAAGCAGTCGACCACTCACCGTGGAAGTAACCCCACACTGCCATAGCAATATGCATGCCAGTGTCGCCCTGGTAATTAGCTCGCCTGACATCAGCGCCGTTCCACTCAATCACTCGAGACACAGCCTCGCCGATGGCGTTACTCATGAGGTGGCCTATATGAAATGCTTTAAATGGGTTTGGGTCTGTGTACTCGACCATCACCTTCTCTCCCTTGAACTTCTTGGTACGACCGAACTTGTCCCCTGCCTTTATAATCTGCTTCAATGATTCGGCGAAGAACTCTTTCGACAAATAGAAGTTGATGAACCCAGGTCCCACCATCTCCACTCTCTCCACCTCGTCTGGCTTATTCTCTATTAAATATTTAACTATTTCTTCTTTCTTTTCTCTATTCTTAATAGCCACGTTGGTCGAATAATCTCCCATCCTGAGGTCTGTTGGGTGCTCTACGACAAAACCCCTGTCCTCTATAGCAAGTTCCTTAAGCGCCTTCTTTATAATCTCTTGAATAGTCTCCTTCATCAGGTCAATGATACCCGAATAGACACCTCTATCAAAATGAGTAGTATGGGTGCCAGAAGTCGCCCTTTCACAACCCAACAAAAGGATAGACAGATGCTTCCGTTTTCTGATCGCACTATCGACACCCAGTATCGCGACCGCCTTCGCCTGATCCTAGAAGAAGGCGAACTTGTGAAAGACACACAGCAAGGGGTGGGCGCCATTACCTACATGGCACCACCGCCGATGCGCTTCCGTCTGGACAACGGTGCTCCCCTCATCACCGAGAGGAATGTCCCGTTCTGGCACGGAGCAGTTGGAGAACTCTTCGCCTTCATCAATGGTGCCAGGACACTCAAAGAACTTGAGAGTTTTGGATGCAAATGGTGGGACAAGTGGTTGACAGCAGGAAAGTGCGCCAAACGCGGACTCGAAGCTGGAGACAATGGACCAGGCTCTTATGGAGCGGCATTTCATGACTTCCCCACTACTGAAGGTCAGACCTTCAATCAGTTTGCGGAGATCCTTAAGCAGATTGAGGAGGAGCCACAGCTTCGCTCTCACATCATCACTCCGTGGATCCCCCAGTACACGATTCGTCGCAGGGGGCGCCAACAGAAGGTCGTCGTCACTCCATGTCACGGCTGGATACAGATCCGCATCATGAATAACAAGCTCACGCTTCACATGGTGCAGATGAAAGCAGATATGCCTGTCGGAGTACCATCAAATATGATCCAGTATGCGGCTTTGACGCTAGCTCTGGCACACGCCACAGGATACAAGGCTCACGAGTACATCCACAGCTTCTCGGACGCACATATCTACGAAAACCAAGTGGATGTCGTCAGAGAGATGCTCTCAAGAGAGCCTCGTCGTCTCCCAACGTTGACACTCAATACGGATAAGAAAGACATTTTCGCTATCCGTCCTGATGATTTCGTCATCTCGGACTACGATCCACATCCGGGTATCCGTGAAATCCCTGTAGCCGTATAGAAGGAGCAATGCTCAATATCATTGTGGCAATATCGAAAAACGGGGTCATTGGAAGAAACGGCGGTCTGCCGTGGCATCTGCCCGATGATCTCAAGTGGTTTAAGGGAATGACTGCAGGGTATCCTGTGGTCATGGGCACAAAGACCTTCGACTCAATCATCAGGGCCATCGGTAAGCCGCTGCCAGGAAGAGAGAGTATCGTACTGACTCGAAGGCCACGAGCAAGAAGGTGTGACGGAGTGATCTTCACCGACGACTTCGGTACGGTAGTTGAAATGTCGAAAACGAGAGGTGTGTTCGTAATTGGTGGCGCTGATCTATACACACTAGCGCTCCCATTCGCGAGCAAGCTCTACCTTACCCAAGTGCAAACTGAGATCGAGGGCGATACAGTCTTCCCTGGGTGGAATAAGGATGAGTGGGTGCTCGAGTATTCTGATCATCACCCAGTGGACGAGAAGCACGAGTTTCCCTTCACTTGGGAGATCTATTCTCGGAGAGCAGCATGAAGAGGTTGATGCACATCAGGAACGCGAGAGTTCCAGAACAACGTGCTCAGATGGAAGACATCAAACGAAGAGGAATTTGCCCGTTCTGCAGAGAGAACTTCGAAGCAGATCACAAGGCACCAATCCTCTTTGAGAACCATCACTGGCTCCTGACGAAGAACGATTACCCGTACGAGGGCACGAGGTTGCACCTACTCCTTGTACACAAGAAGCATGTCGAGGATTTGGCGGGTATGACACAGGCCTCGCTTGCTGCCCTCTCCCCCGTCTTGAAGTGGGCAAAGAAGCGATTCAGAATCAGAGGAGGGACATTCCTCATGAGGTTCGGTGACATGCGTTATAATGGTGCCACTATCGCCCATCTTCATGCCCACATCGTTGTCGGAGTGAAGGAAGGAAAGAACACACAGGACATCAAGAAGAAGTTGGGCTATGCAAGAAAGTAAATCCCCCGAGTACTACTCGGGGGTTTTTTCATCTACAACTTGGAAGAGTTTGATACCGGCCTTCCTAAGAAGATCAGCTCCATCAAGCATCGAGTAACCAGTGCGAAAATAAATCTCCGCGATACCGGTCTCGGCCAAGATATTGGCACAGTATGGACATGGGAAGTGAGTGATGTAGAGCGAGGCGCCCTTAGTCCGCACACCTTCTCGTAATGCAGCGCCCACAATTGCTCCCTCGGCATGCAAAGCACTCGTCAGCTCTACAGCCACACCCTTATTGAACAGACTGCGTGGATCACCTAGAGCGTAGGGGGTGTGTTCGGATGGTGTGTGCCTGTTGTAGCCAACGACCGTCCGATCCCCAGACACGAGTACAGCCCCAACATGAATCCACCAATCAGAACTTCTTTCAGAAGAAAGAGATGCTATATCAATGAACTTCCGATGCACCTCTTCTGAAGTCACTGGAAATCCCTGTGCATTCTTCTCATCAAGGACTCTGGGTTTATCCCACCTTAAGAACACATTATCGAAACTGACTGGAGATTCGCCAAAATACTCTTCAGCGACTTGTCGAGATTCGCTCTCGTCAGCAAAGACAAGAGAGATATTGCTATCGCGAAGCTTGGCGATTTGTTCATCATCGAGCAAGGTCACTTGCTTCATGATATCCAAAGCGCGAAGTGCACGAAGCATCTCATCAGGATTAACTGCCCGGATGTCCTTTCTCTTCAACCAATCAAATTTATCTATGACTGGCTGGCTGAAAATAAACAATTCTTCAGCGTCCTTGTGACGCTTGAAGAAATCGAGATACCCCTGATGAAGCACTGGAACATAAGCGACCAAGGCCTTTCTCATGCTCCACCCTTCTTCTTCAGATCCTGATAGATCTCATGGATGAATTTTGGAATCTTCTCTACCAGGACTCTGGTCAAATTCTCAGCGCCGTCTAAAACGAGAGTGCGAACCTTCGCACTCGTGCTGGTCTCTGCCTGTCGAGGCAAGACAACAACTTGGTCACAGATCTTCGCGAGCTCCACCTTCTCGTCCTCGCTGTATGTACCTTCAACAGCAATGAGAACATCAGGTTTTACCAACTTGATCATATGCCACTTGGGATCATCGTGCTTCTTCATAGCAACAGCATCAACATATCTCAGATGACACATCATCTCGCAACGCTCGATGAATGGCACAACCGGACGGTTCTCCCCCTTTCTCTCGCGAGCCTTCTCATCATCATCAATTCCGACAATGAGAAGATGTCCACGATTCTTGGCCTCTCTCGCATAACGAGCATGGCCAATATGGACAAGATCAAAGGTTCCCTGTGTTAGGACAACAGGAAGCCCTAGATTCCTCGCTCGATCAACAAGGAATCTAACTTCTTCATCATTCTTGAGAAAACGACTCCTCGTATCGATATCTGTTTCTTTTCTGGCATTGATCACTATCTGACCAAGTCTTGCTGCCAACTCCTTATTGTCTGTCATTTGGTCCTCTAGTTGTAGATGACAACGATCAATCTAGGATAACTTTACCCATATAGGTTAAAAAAGCGAGAATACTTAAAAATAAGCACTGGAATAAACAAAATGTCAAAAGAAAAACCGCCAGGAGTAACCCTAGCGGCGCATTTTGTCAGACATCATTCTCACTCTCACAGGATCGAGCTCAGTGAAGGACTCACTGATCCCGGTCGCAACCAAGAAATAGTCCACAAGGTCGAGGAATGGATCAATGTTCTCCGGAGTCATACCACTTGCTACTGCGAGCTTGGCATCATCCCCCATTCCTTTACGGATCAACTCGATTTTATTCGTAGTTGGAGGGTCGCCGGTCTGAGGTCCGCTTGTGGTGATGACTCCGACGTGTGGGGCGAGGAGTCTTGCCCCAAGAGCGAGATCACTCACAGGCCCTTTATATTTGAAGGCAAAACCAGCGAAGAGCAAGGCTTCCTTCGTGACCACCTTCAACTCGAAGTCGAGACGGTCTGCAAAGTAAACAGCTCTCTCAGGGCCCAAGCCTTCAATATAACGAACATCATCACACCAAAGTGCCTGGATATCTCTCGGGAGAGAATCTCCTAGGCGCTTGTTATGGACTGCCTGAGTCAGACCAAACCCGAGCAGGTTCAGACCGATCCAATAATCTGGATGCCTTTCTCTCACATATCTGTAAGATCGAATCAATTCAAGTACAGAGATGTGATGATTGATGAGGAAGATACCGTCAGCCCCATTATTGAACGCAACAAGGGCATTCCGGTGAGCTTGTTTCTCGTCCTCGACGTGGATCACTGCGAAGAGCTTGTTCTTGCGCATTTATTCCCCACTGGTTTAAGGGTTCGGGTCTCAGCGAAGATTACTCTAGTCTTCGGTCAAAAGCAAAAGTCCCGCAGAGCGGGACTTTGTGGCTTAATAATTTGAGGTTATTTAACGTCGACCCCCATGCTTCGGGCTGAGCCTTCAATGATCTTCATCGCGGCATCGATATCTGTAGCGTTTAAGTCAGCCATCTTCTTCTCTGCAATAGCCTTCACTTGGGCCTTGGTGATAGAGCCTACCTTAACGGTATTTGGCTTGCCTGAGCCCTTCTCCTTGCCTAGGACCTTGAGGATGAGGTTAGAAGCAGGCTCGGTCTTGTAAGTCATACCGTAGGTACGATCGTCGTAGACCTCAACCACTGTAGGGACTATGTCGCCCACTCTATCCTTGGTCTCATCGTTAAAGCGCTTAACGAACTCACCAATGTTGATACCAGCACCTCCAAGCACAGGGCCTAGGGCTTGTCCTGGGACAGCCTTACCACCTGGGATCTGAAGCTTTAATATTTTTGTAACTTTCTTTGCCATATATTTGGGACTCTTAGACTACCTTACATCTTCTTCACCTGCAAGAAGTCGAGCTCAACTGGGGTCTCACGACCGAACATTGACACCAGCACCTTGACCTTGCCTCTCTCCTGATCAATCTCAGAAACCTTACCCTCAAGGTCCTTGAATGGGCCATCCACAATAAGCACTCCATCCTCAGGTACTAGGTTGATGTTGTGCATCACCTTGTCGGTGTTCATCCTGGCGAATAAGGAGTCAACTTCTGACTTGTCTATTGGTACTGGGTACACTCCTGAACCAACGAAGCCAGTAACTCTTGGGGTATTCCTCACTACATACCAAGAGTCGTCGGTCACAATCATGTCTACCAAAATGTAACCTGGGTAGATCTTCTCCTCCTCCTCTACACGCTTGCCACCCTTGATCTTGATCTTCTTCTCGGTAGGTACAACTACATTGAAAATCTTGTCCTCCATACCAAGTGACTCAATACGCTGCTTCAAGTTCCTCTCCACTGCGTTCTCATAACCCGCATAAGTGTGGATGACGTACCAATTTCGACCTTCTGAAATTTTTTGCTTTGACATGTTTTATTTAAATAACAAACTTCTGAATAACGAGTGATAGCAGGTAGTCGAAGAACCCTAGTAGAACTGAGGTAAGAATAGACACGAGTATAACAAGTATAGTGAAGGACATTGCCTCCCTCCTTGTTGGCCACTTAACATGGACTAGCTCGGCCCTTGTGTCTCTAATGTATTGGATAAACCTTTTCATTTTTATTTATAGCGAGCGCAGTCGAGCTACTAAAAAACGCCCCTCGGCGCTTTTTAGATAATACTACACTCGAACCCCCAGGTCAATTACCTAATTTCGTAGGTAATAGTGACGTTTGAACTCACCTTGTTCTCTCCTGTTGGTATATCAATGGCCTTAGAGTCGGCTCCTCCCATCCCCATAGCCTCACCTCTATACATAGTTGGATATACTCCTCCGTAGGTACTGTCGTTGAAATCGACTACTCGGCCGAGTCTAACTCCCAAGGACTTAGCGAGGGCCTTAGCCTTTGTCTTAGCTTCTGCTACAGCTTCGTCTCTTGCTTCATTCATTACCATGTCTGGATCATCGATGGTGAATGTTAGTGATGAAATGTTTGAAGCACCGTTAGCTCCTGCAAGTGAGAGTGCTTGACCAGCATCAGCAGTAGCTCTCACCTTGATCAAGATGGTGTGAGTTACTGTGTATCCGTCTGGCACCTGCTTTGTTGGAGGACAATATCCCCCGTATGCACATACCGTAGACTCATAAGTGTACTTAGGATAGACAGAATAATCTGTAGTTCTAATATCCTTCTCCTCAATACTCATACCCTTGAGAGCCTCGAGAATGGCATTAGTCTTCTCTGTCACTGTGTCTTGCGCACTACCTACAGTCTTAGCATCCGCTGAGACTGAGAAGGAGAAGCTCGCTACATCAGGTGCAGCGAAGGCCTCACCCTGACCAGTAACTACAATAGTATTGTAAGCAGCACTTGTCTCACCCAAATCCTTAAAGACCTTCAAAGTCTGAACACCAAGAAACACAATTAGTAATACAAGCACTGCTCTACCGAGCTTTTGTTCGAAAAATTGTTGCATGCTTCGAGTATATCACAAGCTCCTAACTCGCCTCCTCCACCACTCTCTCTCTGATAAAAAGATGTTAAAAACAAGGATAGTGAAGCTAACAGTAAGAAGGCCGAGCGCCATCCCAGCCAAGACATCAACTGCAAAGTGAGCTCCAAGATAAACTCTAGAAAAAGATACGAGCAATGCTCCGATAACGCATAGTGTTGCGAGAAATATCTTTAGAGTCCAACTCTTCGGCCAGTTAAAGAAGGAGTATCCTGTGACGAAGAAAAAGGCTGTGGCCACAGTAGCATGACCGGATGGGAAGCTCCATCCAGTTAGTTCCATAAGCATTGTGTCTACTGGCCTAGGGACGCTCAAGGCATTTTTCATAATAACGAAGGTGAAGATAGATATGGCCATGGAGACTACATACAAAAGAGTATCGTAGGTATCTCTCTTGGAGAGAAGGATGATGCCAAGGATGATCGAGAGAGAGGTAAGGACGAATGGGGAGCCGATATTGGTAATAAGGAGCATCAGACTACTCAAGGGTGGGTTACGGAGAATGGATATAGCCGTCTCGATAGCTGAGTTGAATGGAGCTAATTCCCCACCTCCAGCAGATACAGCTGCCGTGATAACAATTAAGGTTAGGCCTGAAAACACTGCCACAAGTAGAAAGAAAATATTTTTGATAGCCCTTGTGAGGTTCATACTGTCGTGTATATAAGCCTAACATAGAAAAAGGCCCCAACCGTTTGGTCGGGGCACTTGGTGTTCGCGGCTTAGTGACCGCGAAGGGTAGGCATGCTGTCGATGTACTCCTGAAGAGTGTACTCCGGATTGTCGAGCCTCTTCGAGAGAAACGTCCTGACAGCGCACGTACCGTCCTCGATACCCACGAATCTGACCAGTCGACTGAAGTCAGCCTCCGTCAGGTTGTAGGTGGCACAGATCTCCTTCTGCATCGAGAGGGCGGACTTTCCACCCTCGGTCCCCGGCTTCCACTGAAGCCGGTTCTTCCTCGCTTCTGAGAGGGAGTAAAGGTGGGCGACATGGTCACCCACGTCAAACTTCGAAGCCTCGCCAGCGCGGATCCCCTTACGGATCTTGCTGTTGAGATGGGTCCCGGAACCTGCTCTGGTCGAGACTTGCGGGTAGGGCATGTTACGCTACCTCAATACAGATTGTGAAAAGAACAAAAAAGGGCGGATTTGCCCCATTTCAAAGTATCAGAAATATATAGATTGTCAAATGAAAAAGCACTGTCATTAGACAGTGCTTTTTCTCACCATGGGTGACTACAGGGAGTCGAACCCTGACAGAGAGCTCCACAAGCTCGCGTGCTACCGCTACACCATAGCCACCATTCTACTTCGCTCATGGTAAACCATTCCTCTGAGCCCAATCTTTATACCACATATTATGAAAAGAGGCCTCTACTTAGAGGCCTCGTGAATACGTACACACTCACTACACTCTGGAATTGGAGCGACAACTGAGAGACTCATACTGATCGGCTCGACCTCTCCAATGTCATTTGCTCGAAGCATCTCCCACAACCTCTGCTTCTCCCAAAGATTAAGAAAGGGGCAGAATAAGGTATGCTCACCAAAGAGGGAGTGTCCGTGTTGGCTGAAGAGCCAGATGACTTCCCTCTTCAATAGACCAAGTACCCCATCCTTGGTGAATCCACGATACCCAAACCTAATTAGATCGAGCGCCCACACCAAAGTGAGCTCGTTTAGATCGGCGAGAGGGACCTCGATCTCTCTTGAGATAGGCCTTCTCTTCGTATCGATCACAACCGAGATAGATCTCCGAGTGACGGGTAGTCCCTTGGTCAAAGCAAGATGCTCACCAAGGAATGCCTTCATCCTTCGATCAAAGGTTTCTCGAACTTCCTCGTTCTTTATCGGGTCTCTGGTTTGCGCTCGAAGCCCGTAAGAAGCAGACACCCGCCGCAACTCCCCAGAAATATCCCTGAGGGAGACCTGAGCTTCAGGTCTTGAAATTGTCGCCACAAAATCCTCCGTGAAAGATCATCTCTGGACATCATAACTCTTCGAGGAAATTTTCCACAGTTAACAAGGTATAAAGAAATATTTGACACAAGATGTCTATAGAAAAACAAAAAAGATATAACTACAATGTTATATCTTTTTTGTTTTGGTGCGCGGGAGAGGATTTGAACCTCCACACCCAATGGGCGCTACCACCTCAAGGTAGTGCGTCTACCAATTTCGCCACCCGCGCAACTTGTCCCGCTTTGGCGGGATGTGCCAATCTTACTTCTCTTCTACCGTTTCTTCAACAACTGGAGTAGGAGCGGCAAAACGTTCGTTTCTCATTTGTCTCCTTACCTCCTTAGCAGCCTTATCACGAATGTGGTAGAGCTTGGCACGACGAACCTTAGCACGCTTAACAATCTCAATCTTATCGATCATTGGAGAGTATAGGGGGAAGATCTTCTCCACTCCTACACCTGAGGCAATACGACGAACGGTGAAGGTGGCTCCAGCCTCAGTACCATGCTTACGAGCAAGCACCAAGCCTTCGAAGGCCTGAAGACGGGTCTTACCCTTCTCCATAATCTTCTGCCAGACGCGAGCCGTGTCTCCAGACCTGAGGTCTAGCTTGGCTCTGTCTTCTACCTTTACTGGGCTGATAACCCTGTTTAATACCTTTTTCATTGAGGGACTCAATCTAACACAGGTTTACCCAAAGTGTCTATAGCATGCTTAAAGTCCTCAGGATATGGCGCTATTACGGTATGAGACTCATCTGAAAGGTCCTTGAAGGTCAGACTCTTGGCGTGAAGAGCGAGACGTTCGAAGCCGAGTAACGACTCCTTCTGATGAGCATAGAGCTTGTCGCAAACTACAGGATGGTGGAGTGCTTTGAAATGGACTCGGATCTGGTGCGTACGACCGGTCTTCGGCTTTGCCTCTACATGCGTTACCCCCTCACCCCGGCCAAGTACTCTATAGTAGGTTAAGGCATCACGCTTCACCCCCTTGGCTCCTCTCTCGGCCGACCACTTCCTAAAGTCGGAGTTACTCTTGCCAATTGGGAGTTTAATCGAGCCATGCTCCTCCTTCAAATTGCCATATACGAATGTTTCGTACACCTTATCCACCAATCTTTCTTTAAATTGCTCTTTGAGATGTGCATGGCCCTCCTTGGTCTTAGCCAGGACGAGTACTCCAGAAGTATCTCGGTCTATCCGGTGCACGATCCCCGGTCTTTCTACTTCTCCCATATCCTCCCCCACCTCTTTAGCCTCTGGATATTTTGAAACTAACCACTCGCTCACACTTGGTTCAACAGTCTTACCGTCGCTATGCACCACAAGACCGGCTGGTTTGTTTATAACCAGGATATCATTGTCCTCATAGAGTATTTCTGGATTAATGTTCATAGTACTTACCAAGAGACTACTACATATGTTAGTATCGTCCAAGCGGGCGATTAGCTCAGTTGGTAGAGCAACTCTTTTACACAGAGAAGGTCACAGGTTCGAGTCCTGTATCGCCCACACTTATCTTTCTGGTTTTGTTTAGAAAAATCGTATATGCTAACTTGTGTTCTTGTCCCCATAGCTCAATGGATAGAGCAGCTCTCTTCTAAGGAGTTGATGTGGGTTCGATTCCTGCTGGGGACACAAATTATTTAGAAGGGTCGGAAGTAGTTTCCTTAGTATTAAGAAGAGTCTCAAACGAGGCTTTTTTTGCTTTGTACTGCTCAGCAGTTGTTTTGATTACCTTTATATCTATAGGCGACTCAGTGGTGACGTTGGTCTCAGCACCGAACTCACCATTCATCGAATCATAGAATACAAACCCGGAATAAATAACCACAATAGCTAAAGCAATCGCGAAAGCGGAGAACATAATCTTCCAATCATCCTTAGGACCGCTCCCCCATCCGAGGAACCTGCCCTTACTTCTATATCCATCTTTGTCAAAGATTTTTATCATTTTTCTGGATAGGTTGTTATCTTAATTGTCGTATTCGACCTCCAATTTTTTTCGCCACTGGTAAAATCTATTTTTTCTATATTGATCTTGTAAGGCAAGTTCTCCAAAAGATTAATGAAGTGGAGACTTTCTCCCCATGGACCAGTAGCATCAACTGCGATTCTGACAACTTCGGGTGTAGAAGAAGAGCTCTTGTTCCCCTCCTTGGTAATAGATGATATAGCAACTACGAGTCCCATGTCTCTACCCATCTTCTCCAAACTTTCCACAAAGGTTACCAACTCTTCTTTAGCAAGTATTGCTTCATCGACTACCTTAAGCTCTTCGATTGAATTATTTTGTAAATAAACAATACTCCTCGCGCGACTGTCACTACCTATCTGTTCGTCTGCCCTCTCTATGGCCCCTCTCACTGCACTATCAGCTCCCTTAATATAATAAAGCTCATATCCCGCACCACCGAGTAGAGCGAGAAAAATTAGTCCGACTACAATTGTTCTTGTTAAGGAATTCATTTTGTTTTTTGTGGGAGCAGACTCATCTCGAATGGAATATCGGCCTCTCTTGCTATGGTACTGAGCGGCAAGTCCACCTGCGTCCAGTCTCCCGACTCGCTTAGCGCTGACTGGAAGGCCAATAGCTCCTTTCTATTTAGCGCCGTACCTACCACCCTCAATGTTTTGTTGCCATTGTTTCCTCTAGAGAAACTGAATGACCCTATTGTTATTGAACTTGTCTTCTTCTCTATGATCTTTTTGAAATAGATATAAGGAGTGTCTGGCCACACATCAGGAGTCAAAGCGCCAAGCTCAAACTTCGTCCTCTCCACCCATCTCTCCAAACTTTCCTTGTTAGTTAACCTAAGTGGTTTGTCTACCGCACTTAAGGTGAAGAGTGCCGACTCCTTCTTCTTGATAGTGAAGATAAGTGCTGGGACAAGGGTAACGATCATAAACATCGCCACCGCTGAAAGTAAGGCCAAGGTTACAGAGAACCTTCGCAGAGAGTACTCTTTCTTAACTTTGTTTGTTTCTTCTGGAGTAAGTAATTTATACATATTCTTCTCTACCACCTCTTAGAGCTGCACCCACTGCTGCAGCGTAGGCCAAAGATTCTTCAAATGACATATCGGGCAACCGCTTCTCAATATCTGAGACATTGATCCAAACATTACCAAGCGAGTAAGGTGTCTCAACATCACTCATAATACTTGAAACCAACTTCTCATCCTTGGCCCACGGTCCACCGATAATGATGCGCTCAACCTTCTGATTTGGAATTGAGTTTGCATCCACCTTACTACTCCAGAAGGAGAAGAACTTCCTGATCTCGAGCTTCAAAGCCTTAATTGTTTCTGGGTTCTCGGAATCAGCAACATCGATGACCATCGTTGTACTAAACTGCACTACCCCGTCATTAACTAGATAAAAACCAACTCTATTGTGCCCAAGATAGATAATGAGGTGAGCCCTCTCGTCTCCACGCTTTACTAGTGCTCTAGATATTGCTTGAGACTCAATATCGAATGACACAGGAGTAAGTCCAGCAGCTTCAAAGGTCTCAATATAAGTCTGAGCCACATCTGTCGGCAGTACCGAAACCGCAACCTTGAAGTTATCAGGGTTATCTAATATTTCAAAAGAAAAAAGTGATTTAGACAGAGACACTGGAGCATTCTCCTCAATGAGAAAGGCTACAGCATCTCGAAGGTCTTTGTACGGCACTCTGTCCACAGCGGTGGTGAAGAGGTACGCCCTCTCCTCTGGAAGAGTGGCCTTAACAAACCTAATCCCCTTGTCTCGTGACAACTGAGAGAGAATCTCGACCAACTTCTCCTTATCTTTAACCTCACCTTGAGATACGACCCCTTCAGGTAGAGCAATTTCACCGGAGAACTCGATGTGTAAGTCACCGCTTCCTGAAGGTCTGAAAGAAATGTATCTAACTGTCCTCTCGGAGATAGAAACACCCGCGTCAGTAAGGGTGAGAAAGCGAGGTGTGGGAAAAATATCAAACAACTTCATCCCACTAGTATATCATTTCACTTTTGTACCGACGGGTATCTCCTCCCCAACAGAGAGTAGAGAGAACTTGTCTTCTGTAGAAACCGCCAAGATCATCGCCTCTGAAACCATCCCCATGAGAGGTCGAGGTTCAAGGTTGGTAACGAAGGGACTCTTAACACCAACAAGTGTTTGTGGATCAGGAAAATACTTCTTAATACCTGAAAGCACCGTGCGAGGCGCCCCCTCTCCGAAATCGACTGTGAGCTTGAGTAACTTCTCGCTCCCCTCTACATCTTCGACCTTCTCTATTTTGCCGATAGTGATCTCGGTCTTCTTGAATTCGTCGATATTGATCATGCTCTATTTGTATCTATATAACTTTTAAGAATTAAAGCAGCGGCCGAAGCGTCGAGCATCGGTATGTCACCTTGTATATGCTGTGCTTCGAGCGAGGTCATGAGCTCGGGGTGGAACTCGACAGTCTTACCGAGCGTCCTTAGGCTCTCGGCAAAGGCCTTAGCTTCTTCGTCAATTGGATTAGGCTCGTTCTTATAATTAAGAGACTCTCCAACAATAATCCTCCCTATCTGCCAATCGTCTGAGAGCCTTGAGACAGTGTTCAAGAGGTCCTTGTCGTTAGGCAAGACCACTCTAGGAATGGCGAAGTTCCCTGCCTCATCAGTTGAGGCGATACCCACATTCTTCCCCCCGTAATCAATGGCCATGAGTCTCATGTGCGCATTATATTACAGTCCAGCAATTAAATCTGCGTAGTGGTGTAAAACTTATTTTTATGGTTTTATAGAGCCCACGGAGGAGTGGCAGAGTGGTCTATCGCACTTGTCTTGAAAACAAGAGTCTCGCAA
>CAZDDU010000005.1:0-42282 GCA_964504255.1 uncultured Candidatus Saccharibacteria bacterium
TCGAGAACTACAAGTATAGTTTTCCAAAAATACATAAACTGATATACCAGTCATGCGTGCCCGAGACGGTTCGAATCCTAGCGCGGCCAGCAGCCACGTGAGATAGACTGAGACGCCTAAATCAGTCATATCTCCCAAAGTATTTTTCGAACGAGTCATGGGCGCGAACCGTCTTAAGAGGGTGTCTTAGATTCCTCTAAATTGTCGAGAATTATCTCAAACAAAAAATCACCAGCAATGGGTGATTTTTTTGTTTGCTAGATCTGTGTGTCGCAGAAGGCGTGCATCGCGTCCCGCATGAATTCTGGAAGATCGGGGTGGTACTTCTTGAAGTGTGCAGCGAAGCGTGGGTCGCTCACATACATGTCGGCGAGGCCGCGGTACATCTCAAGATTTGGTTCGTAGAAGTGTCGGAGGTTATCGTAGTGCTTGGCGATAAGCTTCTGGACAATTGGACTTTCCGGTCCCTTATCTATGTTTGCAACAATTTCCTTCTGCAGTTCATCGCCTTCCTTTCCGATCTGCGCGAATTGCTCTTTAGACATTTTCTTTACGCGTTCTTGAGACTGCTTATACGCATCATTATGTCCCCAGCGGGCTTTCGCTTCAGCAGCGTACGTTTCCGCTTCTTCCTTTGAGAAGCCGCCGTAGAGTTCTTTATCGTCCATATTTTTTTTATGGTTAATTTTAGTAAGTGTTTTATCAATCGTCTTCAGGAGATCATTCATCCGTTTTTTCTTAATCTTGATGAGTTTCCGATGATCCGAGAGGGCAGTTGCCATGTCGAACTTCGGATTTTTGAGAATCGTCTCGATCTCTTTCAGCGGGAACTCAAGTTCCCGAAAAAACATTATCTGTTGCAGTTTGAGAAGTTCTGCCTCTCCGTACTGGCGATACCCGTTTGAGCTCTTCCGTGCAGGGGAAAGCAAGCCGATTTCATCGTAGTGATGAAGCGTTCGGGTTGTCACTCCTGCGAGATTCGCTAGTTGTTGAACGGTATATGTCATAACGATTGATGCGGTGTCGACCACACCTTAGCAGAGTCTAAACTATAACGCAACGTTAGAGTCAAGCGATATCTTAATACCAGATTTTTGACTGAATAATAAATTCCCCGAGGCCTCCCCTTAGTAAGAAATTTATAAACAAAAAGCGGGATGGTAGGAATTCTACCATCCCGCTGTTCAATCAATGACGAGACGCTCGCTACGCGGCGGAGTCTCGTCGACCTTCGAGGATGCACCAGAAGCACTGGCTACCTTTGTGTCGATAGTCGTCATGCTTCTCGCAGTACTCGACGTCGCCCTTCGGGACGATCGGCTTATCCGACTTGTCGAGACGGACGACCGGCTCGTTTGGGAAGTGCTTCTTGAAGGCGTTGAGCGTGTTGTAGGCATGGACAGCTTCCATGGGGATCCAGAAGCGATCATCACCCTCTCCGTCGTCTCTGAAGGTCCATTGGCCGAGAAAGTCGTTGGTCTGACTCTCGGGCCAGCTGTCCCAGTGTTTCTCGTAGGGCTTGCCGTCGTCGCCAATGCCTCTGAGGCTATGCATCGACACAGGCCTGCGAGAGAACTCGCCCGGGACGCCAGTCTTGACCCCGGTGATCGTGACCAGCACTTCCTTGAGGACGGTTACCCTTCCTGGTCTTAATTCTTCCTGCCACAGGCAGACGACTTGGCCAACTTCATAAGGCATTTGTTTTTACCTCGCTTTAGGTTGTTTGCGGGGAACAATGATGTATCTTTTACTAAATTAGCATAAATTTATGTATATGTCAATAAACCACGAAAAAGCCTTTCTTCTTAAATATTGATTTAAATTGGACGTGTGGTATTGTCGAATCAGAGCAGTTCACCTTTAAGGAGGGATTATGAGTGACGGAGACGACGAACCATTTGAGAGTGGTCGCGCGTATCATGACGGCAAGCCACCTAGCGACTACCAGCCGGATCCTCCGCCCGAGCCGGAGGAGAAGGAGGAGGGTTGGGGACCATTCAGGCCGTTCAGTGAGTGGGGCAAGTCGGACCCAGAGCCAGAGCCCAAGGGTTCTGATTTCGATGATGGGGAGTCGCCGAGTCATCGGAAGAGTACAGACGCTGGGATGTGAGCTTAGACGAGTCCTTGGACTCGTCTTTTTCTTTTATATAAAAATCCCACACAATAGTGTGGGTGGAGGACTTGGGCAGTCTCAAGACTAGGACACCGGGGCGGTATTTCACTGGTGACTCCATCTAGACCGAAATCAAGACTTCATAGTCTCCCGCCTATTCTACGCTTGTGTTTTCGTCAATCGACCCACCGAACAGGAATCGAACCTGCCCCAGAGCGCCAGAGTGTTGCCCAAGTCCGAATGTGATACTAGCACAATAATTTTCATGCTTCCAAGGAGATTTCTTATATTGAGTTATACTTAAACTTATAAATAAAATTTATGGCAAAAGGTAACAACCGTCAGCAGAAGAAGTTGAAGAAACCCAAGAAGGCTAAGAAATAGTCTACGGTATCAACGCATATATCCACGGAGTCTCATTCAAAGAGTTAGATTTCTTGCTCGAGATTGTTGATTTGTGTATAGTCAAATACAGAAGTAGCTCCATCCATCCTACACAAGGAGAACGCATGTGTCCGTCATCGGATTGGGGTTTCGATGAAAGTATCGATGAACAGAACAGTCGGGCAGCCGAAGCTCGTGAGGAAGATCGTCGTAAGGCTGATGCTGAGCATGACGAAAAGAACAAGGGTGGTTGGGGACCATTCAGGTCGTTCAGCGAGTGGGGCAAGCCGAGCTCAAGTCCTGAACCTGAGAGCTCTGGTGGATTCAACACTCACGCGCCCGGTAACAATCCGCCGCGAGAAGAAGATCCGTTTTAATCGAGATCCAGACAGTTTGTAAACTGCCCAATACTAATTCGGGCAGTTTTTCTTATTTTTCCCAGCCCTCCCTTCAGTAGAATTTATGATACTATGCGTTTAGAGACTGTCCTTATTAAACTGTAACCAGAGGGGGGATAAAATGGATGAACTTCATCCGAGTCATGTCACCAGAATTTCGATGGATGCATCGTCGTACGACGAGATCTGCGTCAACTGCAGGGCCACCGACATTGCCACTGGTGGATGGGGCAAGCTTGCCTTGCCATGCCCGAAGCCTGTAGGCAAGGGAGGTATCACCATCGAGGAGTATCAGAAGAAGGAAGAGGAAAGGATAAAGATGTTCGAAGCCAAGATCGCATGAAGATGCGTTCGAGACGAACCAAAGGTTCGTCTTTTTTCTTGCAAATATAAATGAAAGAGCGGGGCTGTAGAATTTCTACAGCCCCGCTCGGGGTTTAACTCACCATCCTCGACGTGCTCGAGCAGCTTCTTCGCTCCACTTACGCTTCTCCTGTGGGGACATCTTGTGGTAGTTCGAAGGCTTGGCCACCGCTGCGAATGCGCTTTCGGCGCGGGCAGCCGCGAGGTTGACCGGGTGGTAGTTCGGGATCACTCGACCATCGACGACGATGAGCTTGCGTTCGGTCGGGCCGGTCTCGTGGCGACGGATCCTGCCGCCGAGGAGGCCATTGAGGTACGAGATACCTTTTTTGACGTTCCCCGAGTGTTGGTGTTCAGCACAGATGTTGGTGATGGCCATGCGTAGCGGGGAGGGGAAGCTCTCCCACTCACAGGAGACTCTCAGAGCGACGTCGCGCTGGGTGAGTGAGTTCACGATGATGCGAGCGACCTTCTCCCAGTTCTTGGCCTTGTATGACTCCTGCACGGAGGCACTGTTCTCGAGCTCTCCGCCTTCCGCGTGCTTCCTGTATTCGCTGAGAGGGCGGTTGTTCTCCACCAACCAGAGGATGATGTTCTGCTGTCCGGACATGCCTTGTCTCCGGCTGAGTTATTGATGTACTTCTCTCTACTTACAAATATAGCATATATGGGCAAAAAGTCAATAGCATAAACTTTGCTACAATATATTGATGAAACAAGGCACAGAGTCAGTTCCAGAATTGAGGTTAGTAGAGCTCGGTACTACTAAGTCTGGGGAGAAAGTCTTCGACAGACCAAGTAGTCATATACACGGTGATGAGACAGTTGAGAAGTATTTGCCGCTCGCATTAGAGAGGATCGACTCTATGAAGAGAGATTTCATAGTCGAAGCAATCGACTTCGGCGAAGAGATTGGAGTGTCTAAGTGCGTGGAGACTAAAGCAGATGATGAAATTGTTTATGCTGTAAGACCAAAGAGGAGAGGACCAACTAGATTTGTTAAAAATCGGGAGGGGGAACCAACAAGTGAGTTCACTGTCATACTAAAAAAGGTTGATGAGGGGTACATAGTTATCACTGCATTTGTCGGGCCATTAGCTGAGAAGGAGCCCTGGGACCCAGCAGCCACAGAGGCATCGAAAGTGTTTTGGAGTAACCACGCCCTCATTTGGGGTTCTGAGGAGGTGTTACCTGGCACCGAGTTCCCCGAGCCCTCCCCTAGGTAAAAAACTGTGGATAAATAGTCGTGGTAGAATCTCTGTAAGTTTATTTAATAAATAATATAGTCATGACTTCAATAATTATTCTTTCTATTGTTGGTGCCGTAATAGCCGCCGCTGTCGGTACTTTTTGGTATTCGGATAAAACCCCTATGGGCAAGATCCATATGCAGTACCTAGGTTTCGACAAACTCTCTGACGAAGAGAAGAGACAGAAGATGGAAGAGGTTAAGCCTAAGATGAAGAAAATTTATGGTGCTCAACTGGCTCTATCTTTTCTAACTGCTTTTGCAGTGTCGTACATTACTGTTATAGGTATGGGTAGAGGTGGTCTAACTATTTGGATGGTTATTGGGTTCATCTTGTTTAACTGGATTTGCTTTATTGTGCCAAATATAGGCACTCATATCCTCTGGGGTACTTGCGATCCTAAGATTGCTTGGAAAAAATTCTTTTCTGACTCATTCTCAGTTCTTGTTACTCTTCTAATCACCACTCTGCTCGCCAGTTTGTTCGTATAGTTTTACCTAGCCCTCCCCTAGGTAAAAAAAATGACATGCCAGAGCTCATGGATCTGTGGGAGCATTTTGTTGTTAAGGAGTTAGATTTGATAAAAAATTAAATGAAGAGAATTACAATAATCACATCTCTTGTACTTCCTGTTCTATGTCTGGTTGTATTTTTGACTAGAGAAACTATTTTACAGCAAGACTATAAAAAGGTTGTTCAGAGTGGATATCAATATTTCGGTAACGAAGTGTTTCTAGACCTGGATAATGACCAGGTAGACGATGTGGCATTTATTGTGACACGAGAAGATCAGGAAAAAACTCTATTTTATTTAGTCGGAGCAATTAGGAAGGAAGGTGGCTATCTAGGAACAAAGACCTCCTTGTTGGGTGAAAATATTTCACCCCAGACAACGGAGAAGAGAGATGGAGGCGTAGTCTTAGTCAACTTTGCTGTTGGAGAGAATCCATCAGTGGGTAAAAGTACTTGGTTCAAACTTGATCCAATAAAGCTTCAATTCATTGAGGTCAAGGGTAGTTAGGGCTTACTTAGTGTTCTTGGTATAATAGAGATATGGAAAACTTCGACAAAATAATTGTGAGTAACGGGGGAGGGGGTTTAGGTTCTTTGTGGGCTATTGGATGGCTTTTTACAATAGGATACCTGAAGCTAAGCTTCTGGAAGGGAGTCTTGGCTATTTTCATTTGGCCATATTACATCGGAGTGTATTACGCTAAGCATCATCAGGCTAAAAGTTAATTGAGAATGAGTTTTCTGCAAACTAGTTTAGTTGTATTAGCAGCATCATCTGTTGCTGTTGCAGATATCTTCCTAAAGAAAACAGAAAATTTAGGAAGTATCGGTAAGGCACTAACTAGCCCTTGGATGTTGGGCGCTTTAGCCCTGTATCTGTTTCAGATAGTTTTTTTCACTTATGCCTTTATATCTGGGTTTAAGTTGATCAATGTAGGGGTTATGCAAGTTGCACTCTATTCAATTATCATTCTGTTGGCTAGTTTCTTTCTATTTAATGAAGCTCTGACTCAAATTCAGGTTTTTGGTGTAATCATGGCTCTTATTGGGATTCTTTTCATGCATATGTAAAATGCATACTTGGGTGTAAAATGGAGAAATGCAAAATAAACTTATTCCGATCATCGTTGGTCTAGTGGTGGTTGCTTCTACTGGTGTTTTTGTGCAATCGACTAAGAATCCATCAATCCCGACTCAGGTACCAGCATCAGGTGAAGCGGCTGCTAGCAATTCATCGAACAAGACTTCATCTAACTATGACGAGGATGAAGACGAAGATGACGACGATAGCGTTTCGGGTAGCACTGTCTCAACTCCAACTACTCCGACGGCTCCACAAAGCACAACTCCAAACACGGGCAGTATAACTCTTGCTCAAATATCATCACACTCAACACGCTCAAGTTGTTGGTCGGCAATCAATGGTGCGGTCTATGATCTTACGAGTTGGATTCCGAATCATCCAGGCGGAGAGGGGACGATACTGGGTCTTTGTGGAAGAGATGGGACACAGTCTTACAACGGTCAACATGGTGGTAAAACAAAGGTATTCAATATATTAACTGGATTCAAAATTGGTATATTAGCTCAATAATAATGAATTATTTCAAACAACTTACGAGGCAAGAGTGGGGGTTACTATTGCTTAGGTTTGGTTTGGCAATAGTTTTTTTGTGGTTTGGGTTCTCACAACTCCTTGATGGATTAAAATGGGTGTCTATTGTGCCAACATGGGCAACGGATGTACTTAATATTCCACCAGCAATGATTGTGCTAGCTAATGGTCTATTTGAGGTGGTGTTGGGCACACTTCTAGCTATGGGCTTTTGGGTGAGAGTAGTAAGTTTCGTCTTAGCACTTCATCTCATACCAATTACTATTGATATGGGTGTTACCGCGACAGGAGTTAGGGATTTGGGCTTGGTAATATCTGCGTTCTCTTTATCACTTTTGTATGGAGGTATTAGTCGATCATCAAATGAATAAATATATGGACAAAAAGTACACGTATCCACTAATTGGGCTAGTCGTGCTTATCCTCCTACTCTTGCTCATCGATGGTTTTGTATATAAGAAGGGTAAGGTTGTGACGGATGTTGGGGAAGAAGTCTCAATCTCAGGTGAGGTGACCTCTATTAATTTAGATCAAATAGCTTTTGACGGACCATACATCTTCAACCTAGAGTCTGAGACGGGTGAGTTGACCACAGTGGCCATACCATCTATGGGATTACAAATGTGTGAGGCCTATAAAGCAAAGAAGATCGGTGATGTAAGTTTGATTAAGGTAGGTGATGAGGTGGAAGTTCGTGGCGTTGTAAGCGAGGATGGCTCGGTCGTACCTTGTTCGTCTTCTGAACATTACTTTACTCCTAAAGGTCTAGTGGTAGAGAACTTCGAAGGGGAAGCAGATCCAAACAGGATGAAGTTAACTATGAAGCCTTGGAACTGGGTCAGCACTCTCTTGAATGACGGTACTACTATCACTCCTAAGGTCGATAATAAGTTCTCAGTCACTTTTAAGGAAGATGGAACTTTCTCTGCGACAACTGATTGTAACGGAGTGGGAGGCAACTATGTCACTAAGGACAGTTACATCGTCTTTAGCCAGATGATGTCTACTCTTATGTATTGCGAGGACTCACAAGAGAGTAAGTTTACCGAGTTTCTAACTAATACCAGCAACTTCCACTTCACCTCAAGGGGTGAGTTGGTACTTGATCTCAAGTTTGACAGTGGTTCTGTTACCTTCCGCTAATTAATACAGATTTGCCGGCCACGAAACCCGTGGTCCAACATAATTGAAGACTGTAACCTCCTGAGGGTCGGTCTATGTTTAGTACGTCACCCACTACATAGAGATTGTCGAACAAACGAGACTGCATTGTTTTGAAGTCGACTTGTGTAAGATCTATACCGCCCGAGGTGGTGATAGCTTTGTCCTCGCCCAGGAGTCCAAGCACCTCAAGATCTAAATTCTTCAAGAGCTCAATGAGAGACAGTCTTTCCTCCCGAGTAACAGAGTTGCATTGTTTGTCCGGATCTATCTTAGATAGACCAACAATTACGGGTGCAAGAGAGGTGGGGACCAAACTCTTCAAGCTGTTTTTGAATTTCTTTTTATCTTCTAGTTTAAAAATTTCTTGGAGCTTGCTGTTCAGCATCGAGTGATCAAGTTCTGGTAGGATGTCCAGAGAAATAACCACCTCACCATACTTGAGTAGCTCTCCAACACTGCTACTCAGGTTAAGAATTGTTGGTCCACTTAGTCCCACATGAGTGAAAAGTATTTTGCCCTTAGACTCCTCTTGCTTAATACTGTTTTGTAATAGTTTTATTTTAACTTTCGGTAGCGTGAGGCCTGCCACTCTCGCTACCCATTCGTTCTTAACAGCGATTGGTACTAGAGATGCAGTAGGTTGTACAACTCTGTGACCGGTGTCGCTTAGCCACTTGAAGCTGTCCCCAGTTGAGCCGGTCTCTGGGTGAGAGGTTCCACCAGTCGCTAAGATGACTGACTTACCACGAACTTCTTTTTTGTTCTTTAGTATGACACCTGCAATAATCCCATTCTCTAGTAATAATTCTTTGACAGGAGAGTTCGAGAGGATTGTGACACCGCTCTTGTTAATATACTCAACCATGACGCTCCACACAGAGTGGGCCTTGTTCGATAGAGGGAAGACTCTTTGTTCTGCTTCCACCTTTGTCTCCATTCCTTTTTTGTTAAAGAAGTCCAAGGTCTCTCTAACTCCCCACATGGAGAAGGCTGAAAAGAGGAATTGCTCGCTTTCTTTAAACTTGGACAAAAGTTTTCTTACATCTGGTTCAGCATTTGTCACGTTACATCTACCCCCTCCGGTTATGAGTAACTTTTTACCGAGAGAGTCATTCTTCTCAACTAGAAGCACATTGGCACCACGTTCCGCGGCCTGACCTGCAGCCATCATGCCGGCGGGCCCACCGCCAATGACGACCACATCCCACTCGTTTGTATGGGTAGAATCCATCCCCATAATCTAGCACAATACACAACATAAACCCCCAAAATAGCCAATTTTGTGTTACTCTACTCAACTATGGCAAAAGACGGTGTAATACTACGATTCGAGGATCTGAGTTTCGAATACGAGCAGAACAAGCCTATCCTGGAAGAGGTCAGCTTTACTGTGCGAGAGGGCAGTAAGATAACTGTCATGGGTCAAAATGGCGCGGGCAAAAGCACTATCTTTGGTCTCATTACTGGATCTATCAAACCAGATTTAGGACACGTGTTTCTCACCCAAGGTTTAACTGTTGCAATATCTAGACAAACCATACCAAGAGAGGAGCTTAACCTTACGGTCCGTGAGTTTTTCGAAAGAGCATTTCAGAAATCGTCAGAGGCAAAACTTCGCAAGGACGACGGTAAGATCTATGACATAGATAAGAGAATTGATGGGGTTTTGGACGTGGTAAATTTGAAGAGCAAGAGCGATGTGCATACACGAATAATGAATTCTTTTTCCGGTGGTCAACAGGCTCGGTTACTCTTGGCCTCGGCTCTTATTCAAGATCCAGACCTACTCTTACTTGATGAGCCTACGAACAATTTGGACAAGGCGGGTATTGAGCACTTAACTGAGTTCCTCAAGGAGTATAAGAAGACAGTGATAGTGATCTCCCATGATGCAGACTTTCTAAACTCATTTTCTGATGGAGTGTTGTATCTAGATATCTTTACCAAGAAAGTCGAGCAATTCGTAGGTAACTACTTTGATGTGGTTAAACAAATTGCTGCCCAAGTAGAGAAGGAGAATCGCAAGAACGCTCAGTTAGAAAAAGAGATCCAGGCCAACAAGGACAAGTCAAACTTCTTCGCCAATAAAGGAGGTCAGATGCGTTTGGTTGCTAGAAGAATGCGAGACAAGGCTGCAGAGCTAGAGGAAAGCATTGTCGATACGAGGAAGGAGGACAAAACTATCAGACCCTTCGTCATACCTGTGCAAGAGGGTGTGAATGGAGATCTCTTAACTATTAACGAGTTTACAGTACTTAACTTGAAAACTCACAAGCCGGTGAAGAGGAAAGCAAATATTAAATTGAGGAAGAAGCAACACTTACTACTTAAGGGGCCAAATGGTATAGGTAAGAGCACTTTATTAGAGGCTATTGCCAAGGGTTCTATGGCTGGTACGAATATTATGTCTGGAGTAAGGGTGGGTTACTACAGGCAAGACTTCTCCACACTTAACTTTGAAGACACTGTTTACGACTCACTCATGTCAGTTATGGAGAAGAAGAACGAGGAGAATATGCGTGCTACTGCAGCCGGATTCCTTATCCATGCTGATGCTATCAAGAGTAAGATCGGAAGCCTATCTGAGGGTCAGAAGGGGCTGGTGGCCTTCGCGAGACTTGTGCTTGAGAAGCCTGGGGTGCTTATACTCGACGAGCCGACGAACCATATCAACTTCCGCCACCTCCCTGTCATTGCACAGGCCTTAGACAAGTACGAAGGTGCTATGGTCATGGTTAGCCATGTGCCGGACTTCGTAGAGAAGATCAGGATTGATGAGGTTCTAGACTTGGAGAAATAGAAGGGTCTAAACCTAACCTTTTTGCTATAATTAGAGATAATGTATCTAAAGTCTATAGAACTTGCTGGGTTTAAGTCATTTGCAAAGAAGAGCACGCTCGAGTTCTCCTCTGCTATTTCGGCTATCGTTGGACCAAATGGCTCAGGTAAGTCTAATGTGGCCGAGGCCTTCCGCTTTGTTCTAGGTGAGCAGTCTATCAAGAGCCTACGAGGCAAGAAGGGTGAGGACCTCATATTTAATGGCGCTCAAGGTGAGCCGAAGGCGAATCGTGCTTCGGTAAAAGTCGTATTTGATAACTCAAAGAAACTATTTGGTCTCGACTTTAGTGATATCTCTATAGAGCGTGTGGTACATCGAGATGGAGTGAACGAGTATTTGATCAATGGCAGCGTTGTGAGGCTGAAGGATGTAGTTGAGCTCTTGGCCCAGGCTCATATAGGTGCATCGGGGCACCACATCATCTCTCAGGGTGAAGCAGACAGAATCCTTAGTGCGACCGATAGAGAGAGGAAGAGTATGATTGAGGACGCGCTGGGACTTAAGATTTATCAATACAAGAGACTTGAGAGCGATAGGAAGCTCAAAAAAACATTTGAGAACATTGCTCAGGTGGAAGGCTTGAGGAAGGAGATCGCCCCACACTTGAGATTCCTAAAGAAGCAGGCAGAGAAGATAGAGAAGGTTGAGGGGTTGAAGAACGAGCTTCTACAACTTAGTCTAGAGTTTTTCAAAAAAGAAGAGGAATACTTGAACCACGAAAAGAGTCTTATAAAGAGCGAAAGAGAGCCAATAGAGGAAGCCTTGAAGATACTTCATGAAGAGTTGGATCGCGCCAAGAAGATTTTGGAAGAAAGTGCTCAAGGTAAGGATAAAAATATCGAGATTCTAGAACTAGAAAGCGAGATTGCTTCTGTCAGAGCTAAGAAGGACGCTCTCATGCGCGAGCTTGGCAGACTAGAGGGTCTTATGAACGCCGAGGAAAGAGCGATAAAGAAGGAAGAAGAACTTGCGCTAAATGAAGAGTCGAAGACAGTAAGACTAAAGGAAGTCGAAGAGCTCTTCGAGGAGGTTAGTGTGCTTTCTACTATTGAGAGCGTGTTATTGAAGATCAAGGAGTTTATCAAGAGTAGGAAGCAAGTTGCCCATACTGAGGCAATAGTAGAAGCTAGGGAGCAGTTGAGTAATTACAAGGATAAGAAACTTCAAGTGGAAAGTGAGTTTGGTTTGCTAGAAGCTGACGAAACTAAACTCAGAGATAAATACGAGAATCTAAAGCGTAAGATTGAGCAGGACAAGGACTCATCTCGCGATGCGGAGAAGGCGGTCTTTCGCATTATGTCAGAGGAGAATGAGATCCTGAGCAGAAAGAGTATTCTTAAGATGAGAGAAGAGCGACTTCATCACGATGATGAAGCATTTAAGAGAGAGCTAGGAGAGCTTGGTCACATGGTTGGTGCTGAGGTGCTTGCCTTTAGGCAAAAGGATTATGCTATGGAGTCAGACAGGAACTTGCAAGAGGAGAGGAAGAGGACTTTGGAAAGGTTGAAGATTAGACTAGAGGAGTCGGGGGTATCTGGTGCAGGAGATGTACTCAAGGAGTACAGAGATGTCACAGAGCGAGATGAATTCCTTGCTCGTGAACTTTTGGATCTAGAGAAGTCAGCAGAGTCGCTCAAGGAACTTATTAAGGACTTGGAGAAGAGGTTGGCTGAAGAGTTCTCGCAGGGAATATCAAAAATTAACAAAGAGTTTAGAGAGCTTTTCTCCACAATGTTTGATGGAGGAGATGCGAGCCTAACTTTGATAAAAGAAAAGAAGAGGAAAATTGTGTTGGCTGATACTGAATTAGATATGGGCGGTCTAGAAGCTAGTGACACAGAAGAAGAGGAAGTAGAAGAAGGTCTCGAGATCGCAGTTAGTCTACCTAGGAAGAAGATCAGGGGTCTTATGATGCTCTCGGGAGGAGAGAGGGCGCTTACATCTATTGCGTTACTCTTCGCGATATCTTTGGTTAACCCACCACCATTTATTATTCTAGACGAGACTGATGCTGCGCTCGATGAGGCGAACTCCAAGCGTTATGGTGACATGGTGGAGAAGTTGTCCAAACACTCAGAACTTATCCTCATCACTCACAACAGAGAGACTATGTCGCGGGCAGGGGTCATCTACGGTGTAACTATGGGTTCCTCAGGGGTTTCCAAACTCCTCTCTATTGCCTTCGAAGAAGCTGTCGAAGTGGCTAAATAAAAAACCACCCAAGCCTGGGTGGTTACATCGCCAACTGTGTGAATTTGTACTCAAATGCTGGGCCTAAGGGTTCGCCTGCCTCCGTGTAGCCTTGGATAGTTTCAGAACTTGTCAGTCGAAAGTGATCAACTAGCCTCCAATTCAAACCATGAGCTGCCGGCCAACTCCCTCCCAAGAGGGAAAGTATTGAGTACTTGTCGATCCTTTGTGCCACTTTAATCTGAGTCATCTGCTCTCCTATAATGTTTGTGCTTCTAGAAACCATCCTAACCCCTTAAAAAAGGAAGTCAAACGAACTTAAAGTCGAGAATCTTTTTATCCAAATTGGCGTCTAGGAGCTTCACTCTGACCTTGTCACCTAGAGAGTACTTCTTACCGGTCTTTTGACCTACTACGGCATAGAGCTTCTCATTTAGCTCATAGAAGTCGTCAGTCATCTCCTTTAGTCTCACCATGCCGTCTGCTTTGGCAGTAGTCTCTTCTACATACACACCCCACTCTGAAACTCCGGATACTATGGCGTCGAACTCTTGCCCAACCTTGTCACTCATATACTCAACCTGCTTGTACTTGATAGATGATCTCTCGGCTTCTGCGGCTTCAAGCTCGCGCTCTGATGATGCGTCGGAAAGTTTCTGGTATCTTGCAACCTCATCTGCTTCAATCTTGCCTTGAGTGAGATACCTCTGGAGAAGTCTGTGGACCATTAAGTCTGGGTAACGACGAATAGGGGAGGTAAAGTGAGTGTAATACTCGAAGGCAAGGCCGAAGTGGCCGATATTACTTGTGGAGTAGATGGCCTTAGACATGCTTCTGATAGAAGCGGTCTTAATAAGTGCTTCAGCAGGAGTACCTTCGACCGAGCGGAGCATCTTGGTAATCTCTTGTGCAGTAGTCTCTCCACCTTCGTGCTTGAGGTTAAATCCTAGTGCCTTAACAAATGTGGCGAGGTTGATAATCTTCTCTCTGTCGGGTGCATCATGTATTCGATAGACAACCGCTGCTTTGGTATTGCCGTTGGTCATTGAGTGCATGTAGCGAGCTACCTCGCGGTTGGCGAGGAGCATGTAGTCCTCAACTAGTTTGTGTGTGTCCTTCCTCACCTTTCTAAACACCTTCACAGGTCTACCTGTGCTATCCAGTTCGAACTTAACTTCGTCCGATTCAAATTCGATTGCACCATTCTTAAACTTCTCTTCTCTTAGTTTGTAAGCGATTTGGTTTAGAGTATTCAACTCTTCATAAAAGATTCCTGACTTCTTGTCCAAAATATCCTGGGCCTCTTCGTAAGTGAAGCGCTTGTCAGAGTTGATAAGAGTTCTCCCAAACCATCTATCTTTGACCTCGCCATTAGTATTCATTACGAACACTGCTCCGAAGGCGTACTTGTCCTCGTTCGGGTTAAGAGAACAGAGGTCATTTGAGAGGATCTCTGGTAGCATGGGGATGGTGCGGTCCACTAGGTATATTGAGGTACCACGCTTTACCGCTTCGTCGTCGAGAGCTGTTTTAGGAACAACGAAGTGAGAGACATCTGCGATGTGCACGCCAATTTCATAATCTCCATTATTTATTTTCTTTATTGATATAGCATCGTCGAAGTCCTTGGCATCCGCTGGGTCGATGGTGAAGGTGGTTGTGTCTCTAAAGTCCTTCCTATCCTTAAGGTGGTCCTCCTTTGTCCATCTCTCCTTCCACTCTCGAGCCTCTTTCTCTACCTCGGTGGGGAAGTCAACTTCGAATCCAGACTCATAGACGATACCCACCATCTCGGCATTGTGTTCACCAGCACGACCGATTATTTTTATAACCTTTCCGATGGGGTTTTTCGATGGCTCTGGCCACTCCACAAGTTCTGACACAACCTTGTCTCCTTGCTTGGCACCCATACTGTTGCTCGAGTCTATAAACAAGTCTCTATACATCCTCTTGTCGTCTGGTATCACAAAGTACTTACCATTGTCGTCCTCGAAGGTGCCGACGAAGTGCAGTTTCTTCCTTTTTACTATCTCGACTACTTTGGCCTGCTTCCTGCCATATAGCTCCTTGTCCAAGAGTTCGAGTCTAACTGTATCGCCATTGAGTGCACTGTTAATGGACTCTGTTTGCACCTCAAGATCCACCTCTGTGTCGGGAAGTGCGAAGTATCCAATACCCTTACCAGTAACCTTAATTACCCCCACTAGCTCGTCTTTCATGTGGGATAACTATACCAGAACCCTGTTGACCGAACCACTCTTTTTTGTTACTCTACTCCAATGCTAAAAATGAGACTTCAAAGAGTAGGTAGGAAGCACGACAACGCCTTTCGCGTTGTTTTGACCGACTCCAAGAATTCCTCCAAGTCAGGTAAGTTTAAGGAAGTGCTCGGTTCTTATGACCCAAGGAAGACCGTCGATGTTTTGAAGACAGACAGGATCAAGTATTGGCTGGGGCTTGGTGCTCTACCTACAGGTACTGTCCACAACCTCTTTGTGACTCACAAAATTATCGATGCCAAGAAGAAGAATGTTCTTCCAAAGAAGACTCCTATAGTCAAAGAAGTTCCCGTTGTTGAAGAGAAGCCCGTTGTAGTAGCAGAATCAGCTCCAGTGGCTCCTGTCGAGGCTCCGGTTGAAGCATCTCCAGTAGTCCCAGAAGTCGCTCCAGAAGCAACTCCAGAGGCATCTGAACCCGTGGTAGAATCTACTGAAGCAGCTGCATAGGTTGCTCAAGACACTCTTATTTCCTTAGCTCTGACCGATATGCTAGACGACGTACAGTTTCTAGAATTTTTGATAAAGGCACTAGTTGACCATCCAGAGGATGTGAAGATCAAACGCACTGTGGACGAGATGGGCGTACTTATGACCCTAGATGTTAACCCAGATGATATGGGCAAAGTAATAGGTAGACAAGGTAATACCGCTAAGGCTATTAGAATTCTCCTCCGAGTAGTCGGCATGAAGAACAATGCTCGAGTAAACCTAAAGATCAACGAACCAGCCGGAGGCAGAACTTTCGCTCCTCGTGAAGAGGGTTATACACCCCGTGCTTCAAAGACAATCGATGAGGCCATGGAGGACTTGAATTTGGAGTAATCCTTCGACTCCTTCTATAAACTCAGTACAAGTTCGCTCAGGATAAATGCATTTCCATATAATCACACTGTTTCCAAACTCGTTTGACTCCTACTTGGGGGAGTCGATACTTAAGCGTGCTATAGAGGACAAGAAGCTCAAGGTCTCATTCTATAACCCTAGAGACTTTGCTGAAGACAAGTGGGCGAGAGTAGACCGACCTCCGTACGCTGGTGGCCCTGGGATGGTCATACAGGCGGAACCTGTCATCAAGGCAATAGAGAGTGCAATAAAAAAGATAAAGAATAAAAAATACAAAATAATTTTCCTTTCTCCTACTGGCAAACAATTTACAAACGAATACGCCAAAAAGGTTGCAAAGGTACATAGAGACATCATTATTGTCTCTGGTCGTTATGAGGGTGTAGATGCGAGGGTGAAGAAGGTTTTCAAGATGGAAGATGTATCTATCGGACCCTTTGTCCTTACGGGTGGAGAACTCCCAGCCATGCTTATGGTTGATGTCATTGCTCGCCAAGTGCCGGGAATACTTGGTAATTTTGATTCTTTGGAGGAATCTCGCACTGCATCACCTGATGTTTATACCAGACCAGAGTCATTTACATACAAAGGCAAGAAGTACTCTGTACCAAAGATTTTGCTCTCAGGTAACCACGCCAAAATCGAGGAGTGGAGAAGAAAAAAAAGGGGGGTGTAGAAGAGTGGTATTATTAGTATAGAAACTTCTACACGGGGGACAGATGAGAGCTAATAGGTTTAGCGTGATCATCAGTTCGGGTGTGGAAACATCGAGTACTTGTATGGCTGCACCTGTTGCAGCAAAGCAGATCACGACTGATCATCATGAAGTGCTGAGAGCAATTTTCGCCGCTCCACCAAAGACCGATCAGCTCATCGAAGCACTTCTTGATCATCAAAATGTTTTGAGGGACCAGTGACCGCTGACATAGCGGTCTTTTTTATCTAGATAATCAAAAGTTATCCACAGCTTTTGTCCAAGGAGTCTCCCTGGTAAAGAGAGTGAGATGGTTGGATAAAAAAAGCCACCCAGAGTTAGTGGGTGGCCGGTATTTCTCATCTTACTTGTAGTTCAAACCAGGATGAGATCGATTGGTCATAAATCGAAACTTCATAGAAAACTCTCCAGGCGAATGCCTTTCGAGAATCATAGGAGACCTCGCCAGCTACGAGGGTCTCAGCGATCACCTCGTATTCATCCGGATCGATGAGAACTACGACAGACTCGAAGTTCTTCGCTGCGGCACGGAGAAGCGAGGGTCCACCGATGTCGATCTGCTCGATACTCGGATTGCCCTGGAAATCGTAGAGGTTGACCACCACAAGATCGATTGGGATGATACCTCGTTCCTTGATGGCTGCCATGTGTTCCGGCTTGCTACGATCCGCGAGGATCCCGCCAAAGATGTTGGGATGGAGGGTCTTCAGTCTTCCGTCCATCATCTCGGGGAAGCCGGTAACAGCCTCGATTGGTGTGAAGGGTATGCCAAGTTCCTCGAGCTTCTTGGCGGTACCGCCGGTTGAGACGATCTCCCAGTTGTTATCGGTTAGGATCTTGAGCTTGTCGAGTTCTCGCTTGTCGGTGACTGATACTAGTGCGCGCCTTTGCATCTGGACCTCTTTGAGGTGGGTGGAACAAGGGTATCTGTGACCAAACTACCTGATTTAACAGAACTGTCAATTTGACTCCAGTTATAGTGAAGAACAAAGTTATCCACAGCTCTTTACCAAGGCCCGGCCTTGGTAAAGAGGGTGGGGGTAAGCGGGGTTGACACCTCTTTTGGGCTTATATATACTTCCGGTACTTCGAAACGATTGAGTCACGACCAAAGAAGGCAGTAATAGGGAGAATTATTAGCCTCTGTTTGTAAATTTAAATAAAGAATGTCGACAAAAACCTCGGCTAGACCGCAGAAGTTCTTCGGTCGTTTCCGAGAGCCATTAACCGAGATGCCAAATCTCGTGGTCTCTCAAGTTGAAAGTTTTAAGTGGTTAATTGAGAAGGGTTTGAAGGAGGTTTTCGAGGAGTTCTCATCTATTAAGGACTTCTCAGAGAGGAAATTCCAACTAGATTTCGTTGGATTTGAACTAGATAAGCCAAAGATAGACGAATACGAAGCTAAAGAAAAGAAGCTCTCTTATGAGGCGCCTCTTCGCGTGCGTATCAAGTTAAAGAACTTCATCCAGAAGACAGAGAAGGAGCAAGAGATCTTCATGGCAGACTTCCCACTCATGACTGACCATGGAACCTTCATTATCTCTGGTATTGAGCGCGTAGTAGTACCACAGCTAGCTCGTTCTTTCGGTGTATTCTTCACCGCACAGGACGTTAAGGGTAAAAAGACCTTCGGTGCCAAGGTTATTCCAGGCCGAGGTGCTTGGATTGAGTTCGAGACAGATGCAGATAACGTTATTAACGTGAGAATTGATAGAAAGAGGAAGTTCCCAGTGTCAGTCCTCTTCCGCGCTTTCGGAGCTAACACCAACGAGAAGATTCTTCATCTTTTCGACGGTCAACCAGAGGCCAAGGCTTATATTGAGAAAACTCTTGCTAAGGACCACACTCTTACTCAGGATGACGCTGCTATTGAGATCCACAAGAGACTACGCGACGGTGATCTAGCCTCAGCAGAGAATGCTAGGGAATTCGTTAAATCGATCTTCGACGCAGAGCGTTACGATCTCTCTCGTGTTGGTCGCTTCCGCTTCAACAACCGTTTCGAGCTTAAGCAGGGTGATAAGGAGATGGACAAGAGAACTCTCTCTATAGAAGATATTCGCATTATCATTTCTCATATCATCACTCTTAACACCACCCCCAACTCACTTCCTGACGATATCGACCACCTAGGAAGCCGAAGAGTAAGGTATGTCGGCGAACTTTTCCAGCAAAAGATTAGAGTCGGTATGGCCCAGATCAAGAGAAACATTCAAAACAGAATGTCTACTATTGATACTGACGTCACTCTTCCAGTGCAGTTCATCTCTCCTAAGCCACTCCAGGCCAGGATGAAGGAGTTCTTCACTACGAACCAGCTCTCACAGTTCATGCAACAGGAAAATGCATTGACCGAGATCGAACACCTTCGAACTCTCTCGGCACTTGGTCCAGGAGGACTCAACCGCGCTCGTGCAGGATACGAGGTTCGCGACGTGCATCCATCTCACTACGGTAGACTCTGTCCAATACACACTCCAGAAGGTCCAAACATTGGTCTTATTCTCCGTCTGTCTTCTTATGCGAAGGTAAACGACTTCGGTATGATCGAGACACCCTACGCAGTTGTTAAGGATGGCAAGATTACTACTGAGATCAAGTACCTAAACGCCCTCGAGGAAGAGCAGTACAATATTGCTCACGCAGCAACACCAATCGAAGATAACAAGATTATTAATGAGATTGTGGATGTTAGATACAAGGGCGAGCCTCACTCAGTTAAGCGCTCTCAAGTGGACTACATCGACGTGGCTACTAACCAAGCATTCTCTATTGCTACTTCGATGATTCCGTTCCTAAACCACGATGATGCCAACCGATCACTCATGGGTTCGAACATGCAGAAGCAAGCAACCCCATGTATTATCCCTGAGGCACCACTAGTGGCTACCGGTATTGAGGAGAAGGCAGTTAGAGACACAGGTAGACTAGTTATCGCTCCAGCGGCAGGTACTGTCACATATGTAGACGGTAAGCTCATCGTACTTACAGACAACAAGGGAGACACACACGAGTTCAAGCTTGTGAACTTCTCAATGACCAACGGCTTTACCTCGTTCCATCAGAGACCATCAGTTGAGGTAGGTCAGAAGGTTAAGAAGGGAGACGTCTTGGCAGATACATCATCTTCGGAGCACGGTCAGATGGCACTAGGACAAAATATTCTTGTCGCCTTCATGAGTTGGTCAGGTGCAAACTACGAAGACGCCATCATTCTCTCAGAGAGATTAGTGAAGGAGTCAAAGTTCACCTCCGTACACATTGAGGACTTCATTGTAAATGTTCGCGACACCAAGCTAGGTCCCGAGATTACTACTTGTGACATTCCTAATGTTGGTGAATCTAAACTAAAGAATCTTGCAGAAGACGGTATTATCCGTGTAGGTGCAGAGGTTCGCTCAGGCGACATTCTAGTCGGTAAGATTACTCCTAAGGGAGAGAGTCAACTTACTCCAGAAGAGAGACTTCTAAGATCTCTATTCGGTGAGAAGGCCAGAGACGTGAAGGATACAAGTAAGCGTATGGAGGGAGGCAAGCGAGGACGCATTATCTCAGTCCAGGTGTTCTCTCGTGAGAGAGGAGACAAGCTAGACAGCGGTATCCTAAAGCAGATTCACATCCAAGTAGCACAACTAAGAAATGTTTCTGTCGGAGACAAGCTTGCAGGTAGACACGGTAACAAAGGAGTTATCTCAAGAATCCTCCCTGTTGAGGACATGCCATACATGGAAGACGGTACTCCTGTCGACATGATCCTTACACCACTTGGCGTGCCAAGTCGTATGAACCTAGGTCAGATCTTGGAGTTACACCTCGGTCTTGCTGCAAACACTCTCAATTACCAAGCAATCGTTCCTCCATTCGTAGGAGCAGAGGAGAAGGAAATTAAAGAAGAGCTTAAAAAGGCTGGATTCAAAGAGAACGGCAAGATGAAGCTCTTTGACGGTCGCTCAGGCGAGGCTTTCGACCAGGAGATTGCAGTTGGTTACATGTACATCTTGAAGCTCCATCATATGGTTGAGGACAAGATCCATATGCGTTCTATTGGTCCATACTCTCTCATTACTCAGCAACCTCTTGGCGGTAAGGCACAGAACGGAGGCCAGAGATTCGGAGAAATGGAAGTGTGGGCACTCTTGGGTCACGGCGTAGGACACACTCTTCGTGAGATGCTCACTATTAAGTCTGACGATATCCAGGGTCGCTCAGCAGCCTTCGACGCTATTGTGAAGGGCGAGAGAATCCAGGAACCAGGTACTCCAGCATCATTCAACGTGCTTGTGAACAACATGAGAGGTCTAGCACTAGATGTTGATGTGCTTAAGTCGAGGCAGGATGAACCAACTAAAGAATAATGACCATGAATAACAACAGAAAAACAATCGACACCAAGGACTTCGATTCAATCGGTATTAGATTGGCAAGCCCTGAGCGTATCAAGGAGTGGTCATATGGTGAGGTCACCAAGCCCGAGACCATCAACTATCGAACTCAAAGAAGTGAGAGAAACGGTCTATTCGACGAGAAGATCTTCGGACCAGACAAGGACTTCGAGTGTTACTGTGGAAAGTATCGAGGTATCAGGTACAAGGGTATTGTTTGTGAGAAGTGTGGAGTCGAGATCACTCGCTCTATAGTTCGTCGCGAGAGAATGGGTCACATCGAACTTGCATCTCCAGTTGCACACATCTGGTTCCTAAAAAATGTCCCATCAAGAATCTCTCTCATTATGGGTATCCCAGTTTCTGATCTTGAGAAAGTTATTTACTTCGCTGGGTATATTGTCACTTCAGTTTCAGAAAGTGAGAAGAATAGAGTGCTTAAGGACCTAGACTCTGAGTTTAAGAGTAAGGTTAAGTCTCTCCACGATGATAAGGCTAAGGAGGCACTCAAGGAACTTGCTCAGCAAGCTAAGAATGATATCGAGTCTCTCGTACCAGGTAGGGTATTGGACGAAGTTGAGTATCACCGTTTCGGTATGAAGTACTCGACAATCTTCGAGGCAGGTATTGGTGCTGAAGCAATCTTCAGTATCTTGAAGTCGCTCGATCTTAAGAAACTCCATGCAGAGATCGATGAGATGATCACTAGAGCTCCAGCTACAGAGCTCGCTCGTCTACATAAAAGAGCTTCTACTGTGCAATGGATGATTACTTCAAACATTCGTCCCGAGTGGATGTTCCTAACTCGTATTCCAGTTATTCCACCAGCTATTCGCCCGATGGTACCACTAGACGGTGGACGTTATGCTACATCTGATGTGAACGACCTATATCGTCGTGTCATCAACCGCAACAATCGTTTGAAGAAACTAAAGGAGATCAATGCACCTGACGTTATTCTCCGAAACGAGAAGAGAATCCTCCAGGAAGCAGTAGATGCCCTAATTGATAACACCATTAGACACGGTAGTGCAGGAGGAAGTCAGGCTCAGAGGAGACCTCTAAAGAGTTTGTCAGACAACCTCAAGGGTAAGCGCGGTCTCTTCCGTCAGAACCTCTTGGGTAAGAGAGTGGACTACTCTGGCCGTTCGGTTATCGTTGTTGGTCCAGAATTGAAGCTACATCAATGTGGTTTGCCAAAGCACATGGCACTCGAGCTCTTCAAGCCATTCGTTATCTCAGAACTTTTGAAGAAGGAACTCGCTTACAACATTCCTGGTGCAAGACGTCTTATAGAGGATGCGATACCAGAAGTGTGGGCAATACTCGAAGATATTATTAAGAATAAGTATGTGCTTCTAAACCGCGCACCTACGCTTCACCGCCTAGGTATTCAAGCCTTCCAGCCAATCTTGATCGAAGGAAATGCTATTCAGCTCCACCCTCTTGTATGTACCGCTTTCAACGCGGACTTCGACGGAGACCAGATGGCAGTCCATGTACCACTCTCTATTGAGGCACAAGCAGAAGCTCGTCTCATCATGGCGGCAGACAGAAACCTTCTTAAGCCAGGTAACGGTGAGCCTGTGGTAACCAACAAGATGCTCGACATCGTCCTTGGTACTTACTGGATGACTCGCATCATTCTAGGCGAGAAGGGAGAGGGTTCTTACTACCAGAGTCCTAATGCAGCTATAACTGCACACGACTTCGGCGCAGTTGAATTTAGAAGCAAGATCAAGGTTATGGCTACTGACTCTCCAAAGTACAAGAACTTTGAGGGTAAGATTTTCGAGACAAGTGTGGGTAGATTGCTCTTCAACTCAATCCTTCCATCTGACTATCCATTCATCAACAGTGAGATGGACAAGAAGAGAATGGGTGAATTAGTTGATGATCTTATCGAGAAATATGGTATCGAGAATCTCCCAAGTATTGCAGACAAGATCAAGAGCTTCGGATTCAAGTATGCTACTAAGTCAGGAGTTACTTGGGGACTAGATGATGTGAAGATCCCGCTTGAGAAGCCAGAAATTGTAGAGAAGGGTAGAAAGGAGGTGAACAAAGTTATCGAGCAGTGGAACGACGGTCTTCTTTCTGAAAACGAGAGAATCCAGAAGTCAGTTGAGATCTGGCAGGCTACCAAACAAGAGATTGAGTCACTCATTCCAAAGACTTTGGCACTTAAGGATTCTGTGTACGATATGACCTACTCAGGTGCAAGAGGTTCCTTCGGTAACCTAAACCAGATGGCCGGTATGAAGGGTATTATTGCCAACGTTAAGGGAGAGTCGCTCGAATTCCCTATTACTTCTTGCTACAAGGAAGGTCTAACTCCACTCGAGTACTTCATCACTACTCACGGTTCTAGAAAGGGTCTTACCGACACCGCGCTCAACACAGCTAAGGCGGGTTATCTCACAAGACGACTCTTCGATGTTGCTCAGGACGAGATCATTACAGAAGATGATTGTGGTACCAAAGAAGGTATCGTCATCACCAAGGAGAGTGCATCTGGTATTCAGATACCACTTTCTAAGTCTGTGAAGGGGCGCTTCTTGGCAAAGGATGTAATGGATAATAGTGGTCAAACACTATTCAAGACCGGACACTTCGTTACTCGCTCAGACGCTGACCAGATAGACAAGGCGAACCTCGCTAGTGTTGAGGTACGAAGCCCTATGATGTGTAAGTCAGAGTTTGGCCTTTGTGTGAAGTGTTATGGAGCAGACCTAGGTAACAACAAGGTGATTGAACTCGGCGAAGCCGTAGGTACAGTTGCTGCACAAGCTATCGGTGAGCCAGGTACTCAGCTAACAATGAGAACCTTCCACGCCGGAGGAGTGGCAGCAGCGGGTGGAGACATTACTGCCGGACTACCAAGAGTTGAAGAAATCTTCGAAAAGAGAAAGCCAAAGAGCCCTGCAGTTATCTCGCATGTCGACGGTACTGTAACTGAGATCAAGGTCTCAGGTCATGACAGGGTGATAGTGGTTCTACCTGATGAGGGAGAGACAAAGACTAAGGGTAAGAAGGTTGATACCGAGTACACAGTACCAAGTGCTAGAACAATCTTCGTCAAGGTTGGTAACTCGGTAAAGAAGGGTGAGATGCTTACAGACGGATCAGCCGATCTAGACGAGCTCTTCAAGTATGCTGGTCGCGACATTACCTCCAAGTACATCATTCAAGAAGTTTCTAAGCTTTATGAGCTACAAGGAGCAGCTGTGTCACACAAACACATTGAGCTCATCATTAGACAAATGTTTGCAAGACGCAGAGTCAAGGATCCAGGTACAACCACCCTTACTCGTGGCGACATCGTCGAGATCAGCGAGGTTAACAACACAGATGTTAAGTCAGACTCAGTCATTATGGGAATCTCAGAGGTCTCACTCTCTAGATCATCATTCCTCTCAGCAGCATCCTTCCAGCACACACCAAGAGTGCTTATCCAAGCAGCAATAAGAGGTGCAAACGACGGACTACTCGGACTCAAGGAGAATGTTATTATTGGAAGACTGATTCCCGCTGGTACAGGGTTTAATGGTGGATATAAACAAAAACTCATATGGGAGGAAACGTCGAAGCAATTAAAGAACGGCTCGATATAGCCGAGGTCATAGGAGGATATATCAAACTCGAGAAAGCCGGAGCAAACTACAAAGCTAAGTGCCCCTTCCACAACGAAAAGACCGCGAGCTTCCACATTTCTACCAGTAGACAGGGATATTACTGCTTTGGTTGTGGGGCGAAGGGAGACATCTTCACATTTGTGCAAGAGATGGAAGGGACTGACTTCAGAGGTGCCTTGAAAACATTGGCTGAAAGAGCTGGTATTGAGCTGAAGACAGAAAGAAGAGAGGACAAAAGCGAGGCAGACGAACTCCACCAAGCGCTAGAAGTAGCCACAGAGTTCTTCGAAATGAACTTGAGTCAAAACAAAGAAGCCCTCGACTACTTGAAGGGCAGAGGTGTAAGTGTTGAAAGTATCAAGACATTTAGACTGGGTCTCGCTCATGATTCTTGGAGAGAGTTTCGAGAACACGCAAATTCTCTCGGGATCAAAGATGATGTTCTTTTAAAATCCGGACTCATTAAACGAAGCGAGGAGAGTAAGAGCTCAGAGCCGTACGACACCTTCAGGGGTAGAATCGTCTTCCCACTCTGTGATGCTCGAGGTAAGGTAATCGCCTTCTCTGGTAGAGCACTTCAGAAAGATCTGGAGCCCAAATACCTAAACAGCCCAGATACACCACTCTTCAATAAGAGTGAGGTACTCTACGGCTTCGATAAAGCAAGAGAGGAGATTAGGAAAAAAAATTACGCAGTACTTGTAGAAGGTCAGTTGGATCTGGTTCTTTCTCATCAAGCGGGTGTGAAGAACACTGTCGCTTCCTCTGGTACAGCCTTTACCCAAATGCATCTCGAGAAGTTGAAGAAGATCTCTCCTAGGATCATTCTCGCCTTCGACAATGATGATGCAGGAAAGAAGGCTTCATACAGAAGTACTGCCCTAGCACTCTCACTCGGTATGGAGGTCAAGATTGCAGATATAAGAGGAGGAAAGGATCCAGCAGATTTGGTGAAAGAAGATGAAGAGAAATGGAGAGAAATACTCAGAACTTCCAAGTCTGCTGTAGAGAGCTTCATAAACTCCTTAGTTGAAAGTGAGTCGAGTGCATCAAAGATTGGTAAAGAAGTAGAGAACAAAATCTTGCCGCTTATTGCCTCAATGATCTCTAGGTTCGACAAGGAAGATGCTGTGTCTAAGGTCTCAAGCATCATTGGCAAGAGTCCAGCCAATGTTGCCGAGATGGTGATGAAGATAAAACCAGAGGTAATCCACTCTCTTACTAAGGCTGAGGTCGGAGGTGCTTTGGAGGAGAAGGAGGAAGTAAGTCGAATACAAGAGTTAGAGAATGAGATAAAAACGATCGAAGAACTTCAAATAGGACTAGATAGAAAGTCTGATGAATACAAAAGATCAGAAGTATCGAAGAAGGAACTCAACTCTCACTTGGTAATTACCAAACTAGAAGGACAGAGAAACGAACTTAAGCTTAGGGTTCTAAGAGAGGGTGGGGAAGAGCTCTTGGGAGAGATAGTAGAGCTCGGTAAAAAGATAGATGAAGAAAGACGAAATTTAATGTAGAATATCCAAATTATAATGCCAAAAGCAAAAAAGCATAAGAAAATAAAGGCCAAAAAGATGAGCGTCAAATCGCGAGTCAAGAAGGTGAAGGCCAAAAAAGTTTCTAAGCCAAAGGCAAAAAAGGTGAAGAAGGTGGTAGTGAAGAAGAAAATAGTTTCTAAGAAGAACCAAGAGATGGAGACGAAAATGAATCGTCTCATTGCCCGTGGCAAGGAAAGAGGATTCATAACCTACGACGAGATATTGAAGGAGTTCCCAACCATCGAGACAAACATTATTTTTCTCGATGAACTTTATGAGAAGTTCCAGCAAGCTGGAGTGGATGTGCTCGAAGGAGGTGGTCTACTCGAGATCTCTAACCCAGATGATGACAAGAAGTTCTACTCCAAGTCTGACTCTGCATATGACTCAATACAAATGTATTTGAAAGAGATCGGTCGTTATCCACTTATCTCCGGTAACATGGAGAAGGAACTTGCTAAGCGTATTGAGGATGGAGATGAGGAAGCCAGGAATCTGCTTGCTCAGGCCAACCTACGTCTTGTAGTCTCTATTGCTAAAAAGTATGCGAACCGTAGTCCTGACCTTACACTTCTCGATCTTATCCAAGAAGGTAACTTAGGACTCTATAAAGCAGTGGAGAAGTTCGATCGCACTAAGGGATTTAAGTTCTCTACTTACGCTACTTGGTGGATTCGCCAGGCCATCACTCGTGCTCTAGCAGACCAGTCTCGTACTATCCGTGTGCCAGTACACATGGTTGAGACTATTGCTAAGTACAAGCAAGTAGTAAGACGACTTACTCAAGACCTTGGTCGTGAGCCACTACCAGAGGAGATTGCAATGGAGATGAACTTGGATGTCGACAAGATCTATCAGATAGAGAAGATTGACCAATCTACGGTGTCACTAGAAAGTCCAGTGGGAGATGAGGGAGATGATGGTAAGAGTAAGCTTGGGGACTTCCTCGCTGACGACAAGATTCTCTCTCCAGCTGAGGAGTCTTCAAGAAGAATTATTTCTGATCAGGTTAAGGAAATATTGAATGATCTTCCTCCAAAGGAAAGGAAGATATTGGAAATGCGCCATGGTCTCACAGATGGATACACTCACACGCTTGAGGAGGTGGGGAAGGTCTTCGGTGTTACTCGCGAGCGCATACGACAAATTGAAGCTAAGGCACACGAGAAGATACGCCAACACGAAAAGATAAATAGACTACGAGGTTACTAAAACATTAAGGGCGACTCCGAAGAGTCGCCCTTTGTTTAATTCTGGTCAGATTTCATCTTGAAGGTGGCGTGGGCAGCGATGAGGAGTGTGCCTCCCGCTAGCAGGAGCAGTGATTCTGCTAGTGGCATGTGGGGGATAGGGTGTGTCCAAACCCGCCACCATTCCCACATCACTCGAAGTCCGAAGACCGCAAGTCCAGCGCTGATCAAGTATTTCATCATCTTAGACACAGACAGTTCTCCGTTGAGGTCTATTTTTATCATATCACTAAACAAGATAAAAGTCAAGGAGATATTATATTGTGCTAAAATAGGCTCAAATGGAGGATAACTTTGCCAAAGCCTATAAATCCCTAAATAAGGCCCAAAAGGAGGCTGTAGACACCATAGAGGGCCCTGTAATGGTTGTAGCCGGCCCTGGTACTGGTAAGACGACAGTACTCACTCTTCGTATAGCAAACATCCTTAAGCAGACCGACACTCCACCCGGAGGCATCCTAGCTATTACCTACACAGATGCAGGTGTTAAAGCAATGAGGGCCAAGCTTCGTAACCTCATAGGCACTCGTGCTCATGAGGTAGAGATGCACACCTTCCACAGCTTTGCGAAGGCAATGATGAACGAGTATCAAGACCACTTCATTGAACTCAGTGACATGAAGCAGATGACAGATGTGGATAAGGAGATGCTCATTCGTGAAATTATCGAGAGTCCAAAGTACAAAGACCTTCGACCGAGCGGTAAGCCTGATGCATACCTTAGTGGAATCATAAGTAGTATCAGTAACTCTAAACGCGATGCAATAACTCCAGAAGATGTAAGGAAGTTTGCGAATAACGAGATTGAAAGGATTACTAAAGATGAAGATTCGATCTCAACCCGAGGAGTAACGAAAGGTAAACTCAAAGCCGAAGCAGAAGAAAGGATAGAGAAGTGCAAGAAGACTCTGATCTTTGCAGATGTATACGAAGAGTACGAGACAGGGAAGAAGAAGGGTAAAAAACTAGATTTTGATGATCTTATTATTCAGCTTCTTGTTACTTTGAAAGAAGACAATTTGTTTCTACGTCTCTTACAAGAGAGATTCCTCTACATACTTGTTGATGAACATCAGGATACAAACGACGCACAAAATTACATTGTCTCTATGCTCGCAGACTTCTTTGAAACACCCAATGTCTTTATCGTTGGTGATGAGAAGCAAGCCATATATCGCTTCCAAGGTGCCTCAGTCGAGAACTTCCTTCTCCTCCGCAAGCGTTGGCCCGAGATGAAGCTAATTTCGCTCGAGTCGAACTACCGCTCGCATCAGAGCATTCTTGACTCTAGCTTCTCCGTCATTGAAAGGAACTATATAGAGGGTGAGCATAACGATCTTCGCATCAAACTATTGTCTCAAAGTAGCGAGTCAGAGAGACCAATAGAACTGGTCAGCGTAGAGGATGTACGCACTATGGAGAGTTACTTGGTTGATGAACTCAAGAGAATCTCTAGTGATGAACCGGATTCAAGTATCGCTATCATCACCAAGAGGAACAGAGACTTGGAGCGAGTTATTAAACTTTTAGAATTCAATTCCATTCCCGTCTCGTCAGAGAGGAGTGTTGATATTTTCCACCACCCGATTGGCGTCACCTTCTTCGACCTCATTACCTATGTACACGAGAACGACAAATACGAATACTTGGCGAGGACTCTTACTACAGGCATGTGGGGTCTTAACTTCGACGAGAGTATAGCCCTTTCAAAGTCTTTAAGGGCGGGTAAGCTTGATAGTCTGAGTATTATAGAACCTAAGCTGAAAGAAATTAGATCAGAAGCCATTTCTTCGGGCTCCATCGAGTTTATTATTAAACTTGCGGATATTAGTAGTTTCTCTAATCTTGTCGCAGAAGACCCATCCTATGTATATGTGTGGAAGGGCATCATCTCTCTTGCTGAGTCACTCGCTCGAGATGGGGAGTTCGAGAGCCCGCTTGAGTTGCTGCGCCACATGCTCGCCTATAGAGAGTCTGCTGAGATGAAGCCCGTGAAGGTGAGTGTTGGCGCACCAGATCTTATGTTGAGAGCTCTTACCGCCCATGGTTCTAAGGGTTTGGAGTTCGACTATGTCTTCATGCCATACGCTACCGAGGAGGCTTGGGTGGGCAAGAATCGTGGTAACTCTTTTGTCCTTCCCACTAAAGATGTTTTAGGTGGTGATATTAGAGATATGAGACGACTCTTCTATGTGGCACTAACTCGCGCGAGGAAGCATGTGGTGGTACTGACTCCACTTGAAGAGTCGGATGGTAAGGTGCTCACACCTCTACGCTTTATCTCCGAAATTGAGTCAGGAGCAACAGCGGTAAGTGTGCCTAGGAGGAAGCTCGAAATAAAAGTTGATCGAGAAAAGAACAAAAATGTAAGTTACGACTCTAAGGTTGTGGCCTTGGCCAAGGAGCTCCTGATGAAGAATGGCTTGTCTGTCACTGCTTTAAACCATTACCTTGAGTGTCCAAACAAGTTCATTTACGAGAGTATCCTCAAGATGCCTCAGGCACCAAGTATAAGCTCTGCTCGTGGGACGGCTATGCACGAAGCTCTCTCTCATATCTGGATAAACGAGGGTAGACTTGAACTAGACAGGAGTGAGGTTGAGAAAATTATTTTAGAAGTTTCAGAGGAATCTATAGATGACACCTTCCTTTCTAAACGAGATAAGGAATTAGTGATGAACGATATTAGAGAAGATGCACCAATAGTGGCAAGAGAGTTGGACACACACCTAAAGACTGTGGGCACAGTCTATACAGAGAAGTGGTTAGACGGTGTACACTCGGCCGGTAAGATAGAGACGGATCTGTATATCCCAATACACGGCAAGCTAGATGTAATTGTCGATACGGGTGCCAAGGTAGAGATCTTTGACTACAAGAGTAAGCAGGCAATGTCGGTTAATGACATCAAGGGCGAAACTAAGAACTCAAATGGGGATTACTTTAGACAATTAGTTTTCTACAAGATGCTAGTACTTGCGAATCCAAAATGGAAGTTAAAGTCCTCGACACAGAGTCTGGTTTTCATTAGACCTGATAAAAAGGAGAGATGCCCCATTGTTACTCTTGATGTTTCAAATGAAGATATAGAGAAGGTAAGGACAGAGATAGATAGCTTAGCCAAGGCTGTATGGAGTGGAGAGATACTCGAAAGCACTTGTGGCAAAGAAGGTTGTGAGTACTGCTCTATCAGGACACTACTTAAGCACTAATTAGCCAGTGCAGTATCTAGCTTCTCACGCACATTCTCTATTGGCTCAGCTCCTCTGATAGTCTCAACCTCTACGCCATCTTTGAGTATTACTGAATATGGTGTGCCCCTAGCGCCTGATTCTACAGCCTTCTTGATATCGCTCTGCACTTTAGCTGCATACTTTCCAGTGTTTAGACAAGTGTTGAAGACTTCGGTATTCAAACCCAAAGCTCCTGCAATCTTAGGTAGTTCAAGAGGGTCAAGGGTATCGTTCGTTCCTGTAGTAGCAAAAACCTTGTCGATATACTTCCAGAAGATTGTGCTTCCACCTTGCTCATATGCGCACTCGGACGCCTCGGCCTCTCTTGTCGCTCGAGTATGAAGCTCCTTGATAGGGTAGTGACGATAGACCCAGGCTACTTTACCGTCATATTCATCAACAATTTGGTGCATGGTGCTGTGGAACACTTTACAGAATGGGCACTCAAGATCCGAGTACTCTACTACCACTACGCTGGCAGATGCGTTGCCGAACACCTTGTCCGCAGCACCTACGGGTTCGATATCTGGTAACTCTGATTTAGCCAAATTGTTATTACCTTCAGGAAGCGGAGTCCTACCGCCCAAATAGACAGCCCCTGCGATCATGGCACCAGCGAGAACTATAGCCAAGGGGACAGAAATATTATTGTGACTCGATTGTGTTTGATCCATAATGTTTCAGATTATAACATTAGTGGTAGAATACCCAAATGACTTGGCTAGACGGGATAATGTTGGGTTTGATACAGGGTCTTACTGAGTTCATCCCAGTGTCTTCATCGGGGCATCTTATTGTTGCTAGAGAGTACTTGGGCATTGTCGGGAGCGATGCTCTTTCTGTTGATGCGGTTTTTCAACTAGCAACTATTTTGGCTGTTCTCGTATATTTTTATAAAGATTTAGTAAATTTGTTGAGGAGCAAGACTGCTCTCATTACAGTCATTGTTGGCACAATACCCGCACTCATTTTCGGTATCTTTTTAGAAAGTAGGATGGATACAATATTTAGAAATACGCATCTAGTTGCGTGGGCACTAATCTTTGGCTCTATCTTAATGTACTTGGCCGAGAGGTTCGCCACCAAACAAGGCGAACTCACTCCTAAAAAAGGTTTGATAATTGGCTTCTTCCAAGCACTAGCTTTAGTGCCGGGTGTCTCTCGTTCTGGTGCGACTATCTCAGGTGGGCTTTTAACAGGGCTCACGAGGGAGGCTGCTGCTCGTTTTAGCTTCGTATTGTCCTTCCCGATAATACTTGGATCTGGGCTTAAGAAACTTCTGGACTTATATCAAGCCGGTGAAGTTGTATTAATTAGTACACCCCTTTGGCTCGGGTCACTGACTGCGTTCGTGGTTGGACTCGGTGCGATACATTTTCTTATTAGTTATTTGAAGAATCACAAACTCACGGTATTCATATGGTACAGAGTGATACTCGCGGCAACAATTCTAGTTTTGTTTTAGAACGGCAAGGTGTATGTGAGCCTGTTATCAGTTGGAGTTTCCCAGTTACTAGTATCTAGTTTAACATCGAGTAGCTTGCCTCCCTCTTTGAAAACGATTTTGTTGTTCTCCAAGGCATAGTCATAAACCTCCTTGGTAATCCGTACATCGTCAAGGCAGTACTTTTTGATCTTCTCTATATCACCCTTCTTCCACCACTCTATGGCTTCGAGGCCGTTGCCCGACTTCCTTTTGCCCAGAGTACCTTCTGCTATTTGGTCTAGCTTCATCCTTCTACCATAGGTTTTGTAAATCTCCTTCAAGATGTCTAGGCTCTTCAGTTTGGTGAGGTCGCCTGGGTAATACTTATTCAAAAGTGGGATGTCAAAGTGGTCTGAGTTGAATCCTATAAGCATGTCCGCACGCTCTAGTATTGGCCAAAGTAAACTTAATTCTTCTTGTAGGTAGCTGGTATACACATCGGTCTCTGAGTCCCATACTCCCACCAGAGAAATGTCTAAGAGAGTAGGGTCATTCTTGCCAACATCTGCAAAGACATTGCGAGTTTCTATGTCGAAAACAATTTTACGCATTAGGTAAGAGCTTGTGAGTTTCTAGGAAGTCCTTCATGGTTATGTCGCCCATACCGAAGCCGACTGCAGGTATGGCCTCTACATCGAATAGTTCGAGTAGGTTGTCGTATCTTCCACCACCCGCGAGAGCGCGAGGATTCTCAGGGTCTTTATCGAATATCTCAAAGACAGTGCCGGTGTAGTAAGCTTGCCCACGAGCGAGAGATTCATCGAAGACCATGTTTGGAGTGAGATCCTTGAAATCGTCAAAGTTGCAGTTGTTTACTCGAATTTCGAAGTCGGCGTCCTTGGCACCAAATTCCTTCATGATCTCGTATAGTATGGTAATGATCTCTTTGTCGCCCTCAATTCCAGGCACACCCAAGAGGTCGGCATTGAGCTGCCAGTGCTCTCTCTTCCTTCCTCTTTGAGGCTTTTCGTACCTAAACAAGTTGGGGATGGAGAACCAGCGTAGTGGATATTTGAGACCTCTTCTCCTACCTGCGACCATTCGAGCGAGTGTGGGGGTCATCTCAGGGCGTAGCGTGACAGATCTGTCTCCTCGGTCAATGAAAGTGAAGGTCTGCTCTCTGACTATCTCCTCACCCGACTTCTCTGCGTAGATTTCAGTGTGTTCAAGAGGGGAGGCGCTGTATTCCTCGTAGCCCTTTCTCTCCACTACTCTCTTCCAAGTGTTGAAGATGAAATTTTGTATCTTCATATCCTCTGGATAGAAGTCGCGAACTCCCTTATATGGGGCAGTATCTAGTTTTGACATGAGAGAATTATAGCAAATTTCGTTATGTTTCAGCCATATTTGACTGAAATAAGTAAGTGTTATATATTTCGTGAGGACATCTAACTGAGAGGCTCTTTTGAATACTTACGCAAGTGGTGATCTCGAAGATCGTCGGCCTAAGAGGTTGCCCGAGTGGGTCGTCGTTCTTCTGGGGATGGCTGCACTGGTGGTCGTTCTGGGTATCGTCGCAGCTCCGTTCGTCAGGATCGAGAGAGTGGTGCCTCACACCAAGGCCACAAGGTAATACCTTGTGGCCATTTTCATAAAATGAATTCAGAAGTTATAAAACTATATAAGAACTTGGGTGAGACTCCTCTCGAATGTATCGAGAGATTTAGGCTGGAGAATAAGGAGTATGAGGACACCAATATGACCTACTTAGGGCGCCTCGACCCTATGGCCGAAGGACTTATGCTGGTACTTGCAGGGAATACTAAAGACAAAGATAAGTACTTGAGCCTAGATAAAACGTACGAGTTTGAAGTGCTTTGGGGCTTCGAGACAGATACTTATGATATTCTTGGACTTGTTACCAATACTGGACCGATACCACAGAAACTCGACTTCAAAATGGAAAAACTTTTAGAAGAGATAAGAGAGAAGAAGACACAAAAGTATCCAGTCTATTCCTCTAAGATATTTAACAAAGACTTCATGAAGGTAAGGGGTAGGACAAGTGAGCTAGAGACTCCTGAGAGAGGGATAAGGATTTTCTCTATAGAACATATCAATACAAGGTTAGAAAAGCAGGAAGATGTACTTAAAGAAATTATTAACAAAATTGATTTGGTCAAAGGCGACTTTAGACAAGTTGAGATAAAGGAGAGATGGAATAATGAATTAGGAATAATGAGTGGTGAGAAATTCCTGGTATCCCACTTCAGGGCTAGTGTCTCTAGTGGTACTTATATTCGCTCTCTAGCACAAGAGATGGGTCAGAAACTCGGCACCAGCGCCTTGGCATACAGTATCAAACGCACCCGAGTAGGGGAATACAAAACTTAGATAAAAAAACCCGCAGAAGGACTATGTAGTCTTTCTACGGGTAAGGGTCGGTGGACATCTAACTACAGTTCACAATCATTCCGTGAGAACGCTGGTGAATCGAAGTGGAGGCAGTGCAGGTCATCTTGTAATCGGGCCCGTTCACTGTAGTAATAAGCTTGTACAGTGACATGCCGACTAAACTCGACTTAAAGGTCATGGTCTCACCTGGGAACATCGTATATTCGTTGTTTTCCGCAGCATTAACTACGATGCTAACATTCTCTCCTGCGGCGATGTTCCTCACAGCGAAATGACCCTGGCCGAAGTATTGGATGTGGAAGACCACACCAGTAGTACTAAGGAGTGAGACTTCAACGTAACCTAAGCCAGTGGTATCGACCTGGCGGAACCTGAGTTCTGCCCGAGGAGGCGGAAGCTCTTTCGAGTCTTCCGAATTCATACTGGAGAATATTAGCAAAAGCAGTAGAAATATTGCAGGGAAGGCAAGAGAGCTTGCGAGACCCTTCAGAAAAGCAGACATAAAAGCAGACCTCTTCTTGTGCATGCTAGTTCTCCTAGAAGGTTAGGTGACAGTCGAAAGTTCTGTCAGCAAAATATCATATTTATATGTATGGGTCAATACCTACTTCAAATCTTTTCGAGTGGCTTTGGAGCGGGCGGTTTGAGTGAGGAGTTGCTTGCGTAGACGGACAGAAGATGGAGTGATCTCGATATACTCATCGTCCTTCATTATTTCCATTCCTCTTTCGATATCCAACTTATATGGAGGCACAAGGAAGATTGCGTCGTCAGATCCAGATGCGCGCATGTTGGTGAGTTGCTTGCCCTTGGTTGGGTTCACATACATATCCTCACCCTTTGAGGTGTTACCAATAACCTGACCTTCATAGACCTCAACTGCAGGTTCAATGTATAAAACACCTCTTTGCTGTAAGTTATCGAGAGAGAAGGCGAGTGCTTTGCCGTTCTCCATTGAGATCATAGAGCCTACATCGTGGTGGTCTATCACTCCTGCATAAGGGCGGAACTCTATAAAACGAGAGGAGAAGATACCAAGACCCTTGGTATCAACGACGAACTGACCTCTGTAGCCCAAGAGTCCACGTGTAGGGGCCTCAAGTATGAGACGGGTCTGGCCGTTCTCTGACTTCATATCCATAAGTTGTGCACGACGAGATGTAAGAGTAGAGATGATGGTACCACTAGCTTCCTCTGGTACATCTATAACCACCTCCTCATAAGGCTCTGTCTTCTTACCGCCCTCTTCCTTGATGATTACGTGAGGTTGAGAGACCTGAAGTTCAAATCCCTCTCGGCGCATGTTCTCACAGAGGATCGCGATGTGGAGTTCTCCACGACCGAAGACCGTCATGTACTCACTTGAGGAGAAGTCGACCTTAAGACCCACGTTCACCTCAAGCTCTCGCTCAAGACGCTCGCGGATCTGGCGACCGGTGACAAATTTACCCTCCTTGCCTGCAAATGGTGAGTCGTTCACCAAGAATCTTAGAGAGATAGTAGGTTCATCAACATGGATGAAGGGGAGCGCTTCTGCATTCTGCTCAGCCGAGATGGTCTCTCCGATGTAGATCTCAGGGAGTCCAGCGAGCATAACGATGTCACCAGCGATAGCTTCATCACTTTCAACTCTCTTGATACCAGAGAAGGTGAAGAGCTTGGTAATCTTGCCCTTATACTTCTCTCCATTGTTCTTGGTAACCCAAACCTCTTGACCCATCTTGAGTACTCCTTCGTACACACGAGCTATAGCTAGACGACCGAGGAAGTTGTCATAAGCAAGGTTGAAGGGTTGTAGACGCACAGGCACATCGAGCTTCTGTTCTGCTGGAGGCACATGTTCGAGCACGACATCGAGTAGGGGGTTCAAGTTGTCTGAGGTGTCGTTCAAGTTCCTCTTGGCCATACCCTCGCGTCCAATAGCGTATACGGTAGGGAAGTCGATCTGAGTATTGTCAGCCCCAAGTTCGAGGAAGAGCTCGAGCACCATCTCGTGGACGACCTCGGGTCTTGCTGCTGGCTTGTCTATTTTATTTATAACTACAATAGGCTTAAGGCCGAGTTCCAAAGACTTTTTGAGCACAAAGCGAGTCTGAGGCATTGGGCCCTCCTGCGCGTCCACTACAAGGAGCACTGTGTCGATGGAGCGAAGCACGCGCTCTACCTCAGAGCCGAAGTCCGAGTGCCCAGGAGTGTCCACAATGTTGATCTTGGTGTCCTTGTAGAAGAGGGAGGTATTCTTGGAGTAAATGGTAATACCACGCTCCTTTTCTAGGGCGTTCGAGTCCATACTCTCTCCTTCCGCAAACATGCCGTTCTGCCGAAGTATGGCGTCTGTTAGGGTGGTCTTACCGTGGTCGACGTGCGCGATAATCGCTATGTTTCTAATTTGCATGAGGAGATATTAAAGCACGAAAACTATCTTTCCTCAAGTCGACCCTGAGCGATCTTAAAGGTCTTTTTAACTAACTGGGTTGGCTCGGCTGACATGGGTTCTGTAGACTGTCTATCCAAATAACCTACAAGCACATTACCACTTGCATCTATTTTCAAACTCTCTGGAGAGATCCTGTCGCCAAGGAAGACCGCCTCGAGACTCTTGTATTCCACATTGCCTGAGACATAAGCCAAGAGATAGACAAAGAGCCCAGACCCCCCGCCTGATTGTGTGGCTAGGGAGACCGCATCACTCTTGCCGTCTCCGTTTATATCACCATACACTATGTCACCACTTAGAGAGGTCTCAATTGTCACCGCACTATCAGGAGCGATCTCGGCCGAAGACTTACCGTTCTTAAACTTAACTTCCTCACCTTCAAAGAGGAAATTAGCGTTAGCAATGTCAGGCTTAGATACAGTAGGAGCAATTTCTATCTTCTTCACCTCTCCATTGTTAGTCTTGTACCAATACAAACCGTATCCGACACCCAAAATCAGTATGAGAATTAGAAACTTCTTCATTGACTTATTATCTCACGGATGACCTTCTTCGTCTCTTCCACATCCTTAACTGCTATGCAATCGATCCCAGTCTTCTTGGCAGGTTCATCATTGCCTCCTTCGTAAAGAGCATCACCAACGAAGACCATCTTCTCCACTGGTGTGTTTAGTTCCTTACTCGCCTTTCTTATGCCGTAGGCCTTGTCTATGCCTTTTTGTGTTACGTCTATAGAGGTCATTCCGCCCATGTGTACTTCGTACTCAGGGATTTTCTCTAACAAGAACTTGATCAAAATCTCCCTCTTCCTGTGGTCGGGGTCCCACTTCTCCTTCTCCTTTACTGGGGCTAGTTGGCCCAAGGCAGAGAAGGTGATCTCGACATCTCTGTCCTCAATCCTTTCTCCGAAGGGGAACTCAGGCAAGTTAAACGGGGCCCTCTCGAGAGCGTAATAGAATGCAGAATAAATTTTCTCCTTATCCTCAGGAGAGAGCAGGTCAGCATAAATTTTCTCCTCACGACTTCCGTTGAAGCGGTACATGCTAGAACCCGAACCGGGCATGATGAAAAAGTTGTGTACCCTCTCTGGAGTTAGGTCTAAATGCTTTATCACTTGCTTGTCGAACTGCTTCAGGTGTCCACCAGAGATAATGATTACCTTGTACTTGTCGAGCAAGGCATCTATAAGATCATGCATCTCATCGTCTAGTGGTTGCTTACTCACAGCAAGAGTGCCATCTAAATCAAAGATGAATACTTCCTTGCTTCTGTATTGTTCTACGCTCATGAAAGAATTTTTAACAAAGTTTTTAGAGAGAGGGTGGCAACACCAACTACCGCATCAGCACCGCCGTAGTAGAGGTATATAGTGTCCTTCCTGACCACCTGCCCACAAGGGAAGACGACCTTGGGCACAATACCCTTCATCTCATAGTCCTCTTTGGGTTCGAAGAGTGGTATGGCAGTGCGAGCAAGAATGGTGGTTGGATCTTTGAGATCGAGCAGTACCGCGCCCACTCTATATGTAGATGTCTCAGATATGCCATGGTAGAAAAGAATCCAACCCCTAGGTGTTTTTATGGGTGGTCCAGAGATACCAACCTTCCTGCCATCCCACATCCCACGTCTTGGCTGGATAAGTTCGATGCATCGCACAACTTTTTGTTTTGTGAAGTCGAGTGAGGATAAGATGTCAGCACAGATACTGTCATTTATTCTATGAAGGAAGATGTAACCAGCAGCCGTCCTCTCTGGGATGATACATGCATCCTTGTTGGTCACATCCATGGGGGTGATGATTATAGGCTCACTCCATTTGTCCCAATTCTTTTTTAAGAATTCTGTTTTCAAAATTCTAGTGATCGCGACTCTTGGTACATGACCATCATATGCTGTGTAGGTCATGAAGATCTCTTTACCAATCTCCATTAGCCTTGGGTCTTCGCACCCTGAGTTACCTTGCTGGTGTTTGCTCTCGAAGTCAGCTCTGGGTACATAGGCTGGTACTTCGCTTCTCTCGTTTATCACAAAGCCGTCTTTACTTGTCGCATAACCAAATGTCGAGGTCTCGTCACTAGACATAGCTCGGTAGAGGATGTGGATCATGCCACCTAAGTCTATGGCAGCGGGGTTGAAGGTGCCGTGAGCCTCCCAATCCTTGTTGAGTCTTGGGGTAATAATGGGGTTACCAACAAAGCGACTGACCAAGGGTTTTGAAGAATGCAAAATACTTTTGAGTAAGTCATCAAGCTTAACTGTAGCCTTGCAGGAGTGGGTGTCAGCTCCTCCATAATAGATTTCTAAGTTCTTGCCTTTGATAAGTGCACCTGAAGGGAAGACGATGTTTGGCACAAGACCTATGGCTTCGTAATAAAGCTCTGGAACCAGGAAGGCCCCCTTAGTTCTACCGATGATAAGTCTTGGATTGTTTTTGTCGAGTATCACTGCCTCTACACCGAATGAATGCTCGTTCCTAGAGAAGTAGTGATTGGCATGAGAGTAGATAAGTAGCCAACCCTCCTTAGTCTTAATTGGTACTGCACCAACTTCTACCTGATCGTCGTTGCTTCTATGGAGGTCAATGACATGACTGTCTCTGTGTTCGTACCAATCCTTCCAATAACTCTCGGACCAAATGTCTTCAATCTTGTCGAAGAGGGCTAGAGCTACATTGGTCCCAGGCATATCAGTATGGAAGGTGAGCACTGCTGCGTACTTGCCATTTATCTTCTCGGGGAAGAGGGCCATAGCTTTGGCATTGAATGGGGTAACAAGGTGCTTTGCCTCAATAGTCTTCATGTCTTTGCTAATAGCGAGGGCTACTTTGATACCGTTTGAATCGAAGGGGTAGTTAGAAAGCGCAGTGTAGAAGATGTAATACTTACTACCAATCTTGGTCACTCTAGGATCCTCACATCCATACTTTTCATAATCATTTTCAGGAACAATGAAGGGTGCTCGATCTTTAAAGTCTTTGCCGTTAGTGCTTGTTGCTCTACCTATGACAGACCTGTGGATCTTGGGTTCTTCGAGGAGTTCTCTTTCTGAAAGAGCTCGATAAACCACATGGGTGGTCTTACCACTCATTACTGGGCACCAATTGAAAGCACCAGCAGCTTCCCATGGATGTTCCTTCCTGGGTGAGAGATATGGATTATCATCTGATCTTTTGATGGTGAACATTTGATTACATTATATATTTAAATCTTTCCATATTCCTTTAACCACAAAAGAAGTTGCTCGAGATTGGTATGTGCCATACAAATATATTTGTCTCCACCACCGTAATACACTTGGAGTTCTCCACCCACTACAACTGCACCTGATCCGTAGACTACTCCTGGCTTCCAATCATTTTCGTAGTGCATGTCTGGAGTAAGTATTGGAGTAGGTGAGCGGTAGAGGATCTTGGTCGGATCGTTCTGATCTAAGATCATGGCTCCAAGTCTGTAACCAACATTTGGCTCAACTGCATGGTAGAGCACGAGCCAGCCGAGAGAGGTTTTAATCGGTGGTGATCCAACACCTTTCATTTGCTCATCCCACATATTCTTTCTGGTGGGTTCGATGTATCCATAGCCACCATGGTTGTGAGAGCTCTTAATATTTTTGTCCTGCATGACATCGTCTACATACTCAATGAGTACTTTTGGAGCGAGGCTGTTTAGGATGGCAAACTTGCCGTTAATCTTCTCAGGGAAGAGGACCCAGTTCTTGTGCATTTCATTTGCTGGGGAGAGGTATACGGGTCTTTGCCATTTCCACTTACCACTCTTCGCGTCTTGCATGTCTATAGAGGTGAGGGTTATACGAGCGTTGTTCCAACCCTCGAAAGCCGTATAGGTCATGTAGACCCTACCGTCGATAACCACTGTTCTTGGGTCCTCACATCCTCCCCAGCCACCACCGGATGCATAATTTACCGGATCGAACTTCTTAGGTACTAATACATCCTCTGGCAGACCGAAGCCTCTTTGCGGATGATATACAGGGTAAGGATACTTCCTCTCAAAGTGTTTGCCATCACTGCTCCAGGCGTGCCCAATCTTTGAAAGACCGTCTCCACCCATCGCACGATACAGTAAATGAACTGCTCCATTATCGTCAACGAAGGCTCCGGGGTTGAACACTGCTTCTGTCTCCCATTCATTTAGACCGTGGGGTGCAAGTACTGGATTATGAGAAACTCTATTTAATTTGTAATGAACAAGTTTGAGTACAGGCTTGGACAGTAGCCAAAGTACAAGTACTAGGAAAAGCGCAATGACCAAAATCAGGAATTGATTGAGGATGATGTCACTCATTTTTTACCCGACCGTATCGGTCTTCTAGTCGAACAATATCTTCTTCGTCAAACTCTCCTGTAGAGATCTCAAGAACTTGGACATCATTTTCTCCGGCAGTGATACGGTGCGTAGCCTCCTTGGGTATTAGGAACTTGCTGTTGGGTGTAATAGGGAAGCTCTCTCCATTAATCTCAATAACTCCATCACCCTTAAGTACAAACCACATTTCTTCTCGCTTATGGTGTAGTTGAAGGCTGAAGGCTTCTCCTGCGCTCACTGTCAAAATCTTTACCGTCGAAGGATTATCTTTAGTAAATTGCAGGAACTTGCCCCAAGGGCGAGAAACTTCAAAAGCTGAGTCAGGTGTAAGGCTCATTTCCTCTATATTTTATATGTAAGTGGAGACTTAAGCTACTAAAACTGTGTATTAGATTGCTCTTTCGATGTCTTTCTTCCAAGCCTCACGAGTGAGTGGGCCGACTGTGCCCTCTGGGGCAAGGCCATTTCTTGTTTGATAATTTATTACCGCTTTTTTAGTTGTCTCTCCAAAGTATTTTGAAAGTGGTTCGCCCTTGGGCCAGTAACCGCGCCAAGACAAAAAACTCTGTAGGAGCAAGACCTCCTCACTAGTATCACCAAATCTTAGCGTTTTCTTTGCTACCTCTAAATATGGAGGGGGAGTGCTGGGGATCCTTGGGTTAAAGGTGTCTCTATTTACATACGCGAGATGGAGAGAGGGTGCCATACCAGAGTTAGCTTCGTCTAATGCGATCTCGATTTCCTTAGACAATGAAAAGCCAGTAGTAACGAGAGAGATCACACCCGCGATCAAAAGCAGGTGAAGGGAGTGTTTAGAAAATCGAGCTTGTACATAGTCCCGAAACGATTTCATTGTCATAAATTGTATCATTGAAAAGGTAAATATATCTGTTAATATATGACCTATTCCGCGTTAGCTCAGTTGGTAGAGCGCCTCCCTGTTAAGGAGGATGTCCTAGGTTCGAGCCCTAG
>CAZDDU010000006.1:0-41675 GCA_964504255.1 uncultured Candidatus Saccharibacteria bacterium
TCAAGTCTTGTACTCACCGCCCGTCAACTCAAGGGAGATGGGAGTACCCGAAGTCAGACGTTTGTCTGCCCACGGTAAGCTCATCGACAGGGAGTAAGTCGTAACAAGGCACGGGTAGCGGAAGCTGCTCGTGGAGTAATTCAATTTGAAAATCTTCTCAATAACATTGAGAGGTTACAGAGTCGATATCGTGCGCCTCAATTGAGCGTATGATGGACAATTATTGCAAAGTCCGAAAATGCAATATGACACCGGGAAAGCACTGGTGAACGGAGCAAAACAGAGAACGATAGAACAAAGCCCACCGCAAGGTGGGCTTTGTGTTTGCAAAAATTTATAAGAAGAGTAGTCTAGCCTGAGACTAACTTCCTTTGGAGGATAGATGAGTACCGACGACGACTGGAACGAAAACCTTCACGGAGGAAGGAGTCGTAAGCAGGTGGAGTCACAGATGGAGACTGTGTCAGAACTCGGCAAGCTCTTCGCTGGATTGGCTATCCTTGGGCTAGCTGGCTACGGCTTCTATGTCATGCTGTTGGCCATCGGGCTGATTGACAAGACCAGATAGATCCTTAAGCTGGTTACCTAGAACCCCCGCCTAACCCAAACCGTGAGGCCGGCATGCCCAAGTTTAATTTCCAACCGAAGAACGAAGAGCCTAAGTCGAATGCTCCGTACTTCATCGGGTTCTTGATATTTATGGTGCTAGTCTCTTTGCTGGTCTACTACGCCAGGGGACTCTCCTGACCGCACTCGTTGCGGTCTTTTTCTTTATCTTTGTGCGCACACTAGGGATCGAACCTAGGACCTCACGAGTATCAGTCGTGTGCTCTACCAGCTGAGCTATATGCGCATTTCGGCAAGAACTATATCATACCAAAACTCTCGTGTATAATATTGAAAATGCCAAAAAGTAGAATCATTTTCTTCATCGGTTTCTTCCTTGGACTGCAACCTATCTTCTTGCACTTTCCTAAGGTCTGGGAGGATTTCTTCCAAGTAGTCGGTGGTTTGGGTATTGTTCTACTCTCAGCTCTTATATCAGTGGACAAGCGTCTGACCCGTAAGGCCAAAGCTGAGAAGAGACAGGAAGTAATGAGGGCTAGAATGGCTGAGGAGGCACAGAGGGAGTTTGATAATGCTAACCAAGACACAGGTGCGCAGGTCTAGTAGCGGTTTTGTTTGGGTAGGACTACTCGGAATATTATTTTTAGGCGTCACCGCTTTTGCTCTACCAACTTATCTAAAAAGAGATTATAAGTTAGTAACAACTGGGGCAGATATAGAAACGAAGGTTGAAGAGCCAAAGTTTAAGGTCACTCATGTGCCTACACCCGAACCCATGAAGGCTATATACATGACGGCCTGTGTCGCGGGCACACCGTCTTGGAGAAGCGAGATCAAGAAGTTTGTCGAAGAGACAGAACTAAACAGTATTATTATTGATATCAAGGATTACTCAGGTACCATATCTATAAACGACGAATCACTTCAAACCAACGATACTGCTGGGTGTAAGGTGAGAGACATGATGGAGTTTATTGGTGAGCTACACGAGAGCAAGATCTATGTAATTGGCAGGGTAACGGTCTTCCAAGATCCTTATTATACGAAGCTCCATCCTGATCTCGCAGTACAGTCGAAGTCGGGTGGTGTGTGGAGGGATAGAAAAGGACTTTCATTTATTGATGTGGGAGCGAAAGAGTATTGGGACTACATTATTGATTTATCGAAGAAGAGTTACGCCCTAGGATTCGACGAGATAAATTTTGATTACATTAGGTACCCATCAGACGGTAACATGGCTGACGCACAGTATTCTTTGACTGTAGGTACTTCCACTAAATCAGAGATGCTTGAGAGCTTTTTCTCATACTTGCATAATAATTTGAAGGATACAGGGGTAAAAACTTCCGCAGATATCTTTGGCTACGCGACTCTTCTAACCGACGACTTAGGTATTGGTCAGATACTTGAGAAGGTGCTTCCATACTTTGATTATGTATATCCGATGGTTTACCCGTCTCATTACTCACAGAACTCAGGCGGGTTCGGTGACCCCGCCACACATCCTTATGAGATTGTGAAGTACTCTATGGAAAGTGCAGTGAAGCGAGAGGTGACACAGAGGATTGCTCTCGGTATTGCTACTTCAACTCCCTCTAAACTAAGACCTTGGTTACAAGACTTTGATCTTGGCGCACAGTATGGAGTAACAGAGGTGCAAGCACAAATGAAGGCAACTTATGACTCCGGTCTTACTGGTTGGCTCTTCTGGGATGCGTCGAACAAATACACTAGAGACGCTTATTTGAAGGAATAGAAAACCACTCACTTGGTGAGTGGTTGGAGGTTTATCAGTACATCGACCTGCATTGACCAGCGCTTGTGCAGAGCTTCAACATCTTCAATTCGAATGAGTTGGAAAGGTTGAGCACGAAGTTCTGTCCATGCTGGTGGATTGAGAACGTATACAAACTGTTCAGCCTCAGGTCTCACCAGAAGGAAGTCTCTCCATGTCATGGTGATGTCGATATAACCAGGTAGATCATTGTATCTTCCCAGACCTTCGGGATTAACCAAGATGGGAAACTTATCTTCATCTTCAAACAAGGAACCTCCGGAATTGAGTCTGTCGATTAGATTAAGCTTTATCTAAGCCAAAATCAAGCTTGTGTTGTATAATATGAGGAAATGTACAACCCGGAGAAGATTACATACTTCGCCGAGACCGACTCTCGGAATAAGCGCGTAGCCTTTGGTATCAAAGCCAAGGATAGACTAAAGCACGTTTATGTTATTGGTAAGACGGGTATGGGTAAGTCGACTTTGCTCGAGAATATGGCCGTTCAGGATATTAAGGGTAACGAAGGCATGGCCTTCATTGACCCACACGGCAAGACCGCAGACTTACTTCTAGAATATGTACCCCCTGAGCGTATCAAGGATGTGGTTTACTTTGCACCGTTCGACACAGAATTCCCAATCTCTTTCAATGTTATGGAAGATGTTGGTCCAGACAAAAGACATTTGGTGGTGAACGGTCTCATGAGTGCCTTCAAAAAGCTTTTCGGCGAAGAGAGCTTCTCAGATAGAATGCAATATATTTTGCAGAACACTATCTTGGCACTTCTTGAGTACCCAGGTTCGACAATGCTCGGTATCAATAGAATGCTTACCGACAAGGCATATAGAGACAAGGTGGTGGCGAATGTCACGGACTCATCTGTCAAAACTTATTGGACTCAAGAATTTGCTAACTACACCGAGCGCTTCGCTGCTGAAGCAACACCCGCAATTCAAAACAAGATTGGTCAATTTACTGCTAATCCTTTGGTGAGAAATATCATCGGGCAGAAGAAGTCTTCCTTCGACTTTAGAAAACTTATGGATGAGGGGAAGATCATGATCATTAACCTCTCTAAGGGTCGAGTAGGTGAGGCGAACGCCAATCTAATCGGCTCTATGCTCATCACCAAGATTTATCTTGCAGCTATGAGTCGTGCAGATACGAAGGAGTCCGATTTGAATAAACTTCCAAACTTTTATCTCTATGTGGACGAATTTCAGTCTTTTGCCAATGAATCATTCGCCGACATTCTTTCCGAAGCAAGGAAGTACAAACTCAATCTCACTATTGCACACCAGTATATAGAGCAGATGGAAGAAGAGGTCAGAGCAGCTGTCTTCGGTAACGTTGGTACTATGGTTACCTTTAGAGTTGGTGCTTATGACGCGGAAGTGCTCGAGAAGGAGTTTGCACCAGTCTTTACCGCAGAAGACTTGGTGAATTTGGGCTCGTACCAAATTTATTTGAAATTGATGATTGATGGCATTGGTTCCAAACCATTTTCTGCTAGCACCTTACCTCCGATTGAGAAGCCAGAGGTGTCCTCAGTAGAAGAGATTATTCGTCACTCTAGAAGAGTTTATGCAGAGCCTAAGGCCGAGGTAGAGAAGAAGATATTGGATTGGCACGAAGAGGGTAAGGTGGCTATGCCAAAGCCGGCACCCAAGGGAGAAAAGAGGAATGATTTCAAAAGAGACAATAGAATAGAAGAGAGAAGAGACGATCGACCACGAGAGGAGAAGAGAGACTTCAAACCTAAGCAAGAGTTTGTGAGACCTGATCCTGTGGTACAAAGACCTGCACCTGAGCAATTTCAGAGACCAGTCACACCACCAGTTCTAGTGTCTCAAGATGATTTCAAACCACTGAAGAGTATTACTCTCGACACTCTTAAACAAAAGTCGAACAACCAAAGACCAGTGTCAGAGAAGAATGTTAATGATTTAAGAAACGCCCTTTCTTCAATCATTAAGACTCCAAACAAGGTAGAGACCCCACAACCAAAACAAGAATCAAAAATAGAAGTTAAGGTCGAACCAAAAGTTGATTTGCAACCAGTAGAACCAAAGAAACCAAAAGAAATTCCTGAAGCTGAACTCAAAGCCCTCCTAGATGTCGAGTAAAAATAAACGAGTATTAATCTTCTCTATTTCTTATTATCCACTTGTGGGTGGAGCAGAAGTGGCTGTGAGAGAAGTGACAGACAGAATAACAGATGTTGAGTTCGATATGGTGACACTTAAGTTCGACAAGAGTCACAAGAGTTTTGAAAAGATCGGGAATGTGAATGTCTATAGAATTGGAGGATTCAAACATCTCTTTCCATTCTTAGCATTCTTTAAAGCTTGGAGATTGAATAGAGAGAGGAAGTATACTCATGCGTGGAGCATAATGGCTAACTGGGCTGGCTTCGCCGGACTCTTTTTCAAACTTGTTAATAAAGAAACAAAATTCATTCTTACTCTTCAAGAAGGTGATTCACTCTCGTATATCAAGAGAAAGGTTTTCTTCGTTTATCCAATTTTCAAAAAGATTTTTACTAAAGCAGATAAGATACATGCAATATCTAACTATCTTGCAGACTGGGCAAGAGACATGGGTTACAAGGAGAGAGTTGAGGTAATTCCAAACGGAGTAGATTACAAGAAGTTTGAATCTATAGAACCCAAGATTAAGAATGATGGAAAATTTATACTCATCACCACCTCTAGATTAGTTAAGAAGAATGGTGTCGAGGATATCATCAAGGCGATGAGTTTATTGTCTAGGGATGTTAGTCTACATATTCTTGGTTCGGGGCCGTTAGATAAGCATTTGAGACAGCGTGCCAAGAGTCTTGGAGTAGAGAACCGAGTCCAATTTATAGGCTTTGTAGATCAGAGAGAAATACCCAAGTTCTTGCACCGAGCAGATGTGTTTATAAGACCATCTCTTACAGAGGGGATGGGGAACTCCTTCATAGAGGCCATGGCAGCGGGGCTCCCCGTAATAGCCACTCCGGTAGGGGGTATAGTAGATTTCCTCACAGACCCCGATAAGAGCCGAGACAAGCCCCCTACAGGCCTATTTGTGCCTCCTAGAGACCCTATAAGCATAGCCAAGGCCGTAGAGCGCCTTATTAAGAATGAGAGGCTAAGAGACACTCTTATAACGAACGGCAAGCGCCTAGCTAGGGAGAAATATGATTGGGGTTTGCTTGCTAAAGAAATGAAGGTTAAAGTATTTGATGTCATATGAAAATTGCTGTTGTCGGAGCAGGAATATTTGGTGTAACTTCTGCTGTTAAGCTTGCTAAGGCGGGCTACTCAGTAGATTTATATGAGAGCAATAGTGAAATACTTAGTGCCGCTTCCGGTATCAACCAGTATAGACTTCATAGGGGGTATCATTACCCTAGATCCAAATCGACAGCACTCTCTTCTAAGTATTCTGAGGATTCTTTTAGAGAAGAATATGCAGAGGCTATTATTGATACCAACGAGCATTATTACACCATTGCTAGAGAGGGAAGTAAGGTCACGGGGGAGCAATTTTTAAACTTTTGTAAGGAATGTGACCTTGAGCATGAGCAAGTCAGGCTAGATGAACATGTAGATTCTAAAAGTATTGATCTCACTATCAAAGGAGTTGAGTCACTTATGGACCCAGTGAAGCTGAAAGAAATTGCATTAAAGAAACTTATTGAGTCGAAGGTAAATGTAATATTAAATACAACCTTCATGCCTGAGCAAATAGATGACTATGACATAGCAGTTAACTGTACTTATGCGAATGCCAATTTTATTCTTGAGAAATATCCAGAAGCACAGAAGGATTATCAGTTCGAAGTTTGTGAGAAGCCAATACTTAAACTTCCACCAAAGTACAAGGGTAAAAGTATTGTGGTGATGGATGGACCATTCTTTTGTATTGATCCTTATAGTGACACCGATCTACATGTCATGGGAAATGTCGTTCATGCTATACATGCCACAAATGTTGGACCCTTCCCAATTATCCCTGAGGATATCAAACCATTATTGAACAAGGGTATTATCAGGAACTCTCCGGTAACTAATATCAAACATTTTCTTGAAGTAGCTAAGAGATTTATGCCAGATCTTAAGGATGCAGAGTATGTTGGTTCAATGTACACAGTGCGCACAGTATTACCAAATGTAGACAAGACTGATGAACGACCAACTTTGGTGGGTAATATAGGAGACAAGATTATACATGTTTTCTCAGGGAAAATTGGTAACTGTGTTGATGCTGCTAACGAAGTGCTGAAGCTTGTGCAAGCTCGATAATTTTGTAGACCTCTAGAGCAAATTCTCCATTACAAAAAGGCTCTTTATTTTCTGAAATTGCGAGAAGGAAGTCAGTTATTTCGCCTGCAATGGGTGTTGCGGGTGTGATTGTTATCGGTTTCAATTCTTCACCGAAAACTTCAAAGAGTTCGTTGTCGTTCCAGATGAGGTGTTTGTCACCAATTTTAACTAAAGCAGTTCTAGCTTTGATTGGATTTACTCGGTTGATTATAGACATAGTTTTGCTACCGAAACGAGTGGCAATTATATCAGCCTCAGTGACGACACTTACTTTGTTGACCTTTGGATTATCTAAATCCATATTCAAGAATTTCAAGATAGATATATCGTGGCACAATATGTTCCTTATAATCTCATCCTTGAATGAGCCCCACTTTTGATACTCAAGTCTGATGAAATCTATTCCATTTTCTCCAAGCTCCTTAATTTTTTTCACCACAGGATGGTGAGGGTATTCGTAACCTACAGCTAGTTTTAGATTCTTACTACGAGCTTTCTTAACTAATTTCTCTAGATCTTCGTAGCTAGTAGTACCCGGTTTCTCAAGAAAGACGTGTTTGCCTGCCTCGAGTGCCATGTTCGCTATTTCATAGTGTGCAATAGTGGGTACTGCAATAACCACAGCTATAACTTCTGTGTCGTCCCAAACCTGTTTTAGGTCAGTTTTGCTGTCACACTCGTACTTAACTTCCACCTGCTTTTTAAATTCGCCCAAAAGGACTTTACCCCATCTACCTAAGCCAATTACAGCAATTTTCATATAGTGACTTTAGCATATATGTGAGTACTAGAAAATGATTGAAATTCGTTGTAAAATAGAAAAAAATATGAAGATTCTACTTGCGGCAGGGGTGTTTTACCCAGATGTTGGGGGGCCGGCAATACATGTGAGGAAAATCGCCGAAAGGTTCATGGAAGAGGGTTTTGATGTCCAAGTGATTTCCTATGGTGATGATAATAGTAATACTCCATTTAACTTTAGAGTTTCTCGTGTCTCGAGGAAGTTGCCCAAACTAATTCAGTGGATTTCGTATCTAGCTTTGGTTTTTTATCATGGACTTGATTCGAGGGTCATATATGCCTTTGATCCCACTGCAGCTGGGTTGCCTGCAAGAATCGTTTCTCTGATTTTATCTAAATCTTTTGTCATAAGAGTTGGAGGGGATCCTATTTGGGAACGAGAGGCTGAGATGGGTAGAAGGCTCTTACCTATGGACGATTATTATAAACAAGGTTTATATGCTGTAGACAGGCCAATCCTATTTAGAATAATAAGATGGGTGATTAGAGGAGCAAGTACTATGATTGTTTATAATCAGAATTTTAAAGATTTCTATAATAAATATTTCGGTATTGATGAGAGCAAAATAATAATTATCAAGAATCCAGTTTTTAAAAGAGAATCAGCTTCCGAATATTTACTTGAAGAGCCGGTTGTAATGTTTGCTGGTAGGTTAGTAAGTTATAAGAATTTGCCAAGGGTGATGAGGGCAATTAGTAACTTACCAAAAGGAAAATTACTAATAGTTGGCACTGGTCCAGAAAAAGATAATCTAATAGATCTTTCTCGATCTCTTAGTATTACTAACCGCATTCAGTTTGTGAATTCATTGCCACAAGAGAAGTTGTTTGAATTAATAAGGAGTTCCTCTGTTTGTATAGCCCCTGCGTTCTCCGAATTTAATCCCAATTTTATCCTTGAGGCTCTATCCTTAGGTAAACCAGTTTTGATAAGTAAGGGGCATGGACTTTCAGTTGATATACCTAAGGAACTAGAATTCAATCCATTAGATGAGACTGACATTGAGAGTAAGTTGGCATATGTGTTGAGTGAAAATAATTATCCTAAAATAATTCACGAAATAAATAATTTGGAATTAAATAGAACTTGGGATGAAGTCACCAACTCTCATCTCTCTATAATTAAGAAACTCTTATGAAAGTGCTGATGATATCAAGTGATAGGAATATCCTTAACCTCAACAGCTCCGTGAGAGAAAGGATTAAGGAGTATGGAGATCTAGTAGACGAACTACATATTATCCTTATGTCAGATAAGAAACACAGTCTTGTAGAAGATAAGATTTCATCTAAAGTTTTTGTCTACCCAACAAATTCTATGAACAAGATCCTTAGACCATTTAATGCATTGCAGATTGGTAAGCGGCTAAATTTTGATTTAATCACCACTCAGGATCCATTTGAGTGTGGTTGGGTAGGTATGAGGTTAAAGAGAGCAAGAAGAATTCCTCTCGAAGTTCAGCTTCATACCGACATGTTTTCGAGTCAATTTAATGGTGTGTTGAATGTGATTCGGAAACTTATATCAAGATTTGTTATAAGTTATGCTGATAGCATTAGGGTCGTCACAGAAAGTTTGGGTGAAGAGGTAAAGAAGCGATTTAATGTAAATCCAGAAAAAATAACAGTTCTGCCAATTTTTGTGAATAGAAAGAACATTGATGGCGAGACTGGGTTTGACCTCCACGATAAATACGGTTTTAGGACAGTAATTTTATCAGTATCGAGACTTGAGCCAGAGAAAGATCTAGAACTAGCAATTAGAGTATTTGCTGACATTTTTTTGGATTATCCTCATACGGGGTTTATTATTGTTGGTTCTGGTTCCACTGAGCCTCATTTGAAAAGACTTGTAAAAGAATTGGGCCTTGAGAAAAACGTTGTATTTGTTGGTTGGCAGGATAATTTGGTTTCTTACTATAAAACTGCTGATATCTATCTTCAGACATCTGTGTTCGAAGGTTATGGTCTCTCACTGATTGAAGCAGGGCTGAATGGTTTGCCAGTTGTTACTACTCCAGTTGGCGTTGCTAGAGATTTAGATAAGGTACTAATTGCTCAAAATAAAGATATTTTTGTCCGCAACCTAGAATTGCTTATAAATGATGAAAGCAAAAGAAGAAATATTGGTGAGGAGTTGAAAAATGAGCTGCAAAGGACTGTATTAACTAAAGATTTATATATGAAGAGTCTAAGGGAGAATTGGGTTAAATTATGCTAAAATGACTAATCTAATGGATTTATCTGGGAAGAAAGTCATTGTTACTGGAGGAGCCGGTTTTATAGGTTCCCACATTGTTGACGAACTTATTAGGCTTGGTGCCGAAGTAGTTGTGGTTGATGATCTCTCTACGGGCAGGAAGGAGAACTTAGCCCATAACATGGATAGGATTAAATTTGTTCAAGGGTCTATATTAAATACGGATTTAATGAAGGAGGTGTTTAAGGGTGCATTTGCTGTAATACACCAAGCTGCATTGCCTTCAGTACCAAAGAGTATTGAATTCCCAATGGAGACCAAGATGGCCAATTCAGTCGGAACTCTTTCTGTATTTTTGGCAGCTAGAGAAGTTGGAGTAGATAGAGTTATTTATGCATCATCAAGTTCTGTTTACGGTAACACCCCTGTGCTTCCGAAGGTAGAAACAATGTACCCTAATCCATTGTCGCCATATGCCGTACATAAGTTGACCACCGAATTGTACGGGAGGTTGTTTAGTTCAATCTATAACCTTAAGACAATTGGTCTTAGATATTTCAATATCTTTGGCCCAAGACAAAATCCAAAGAGTTTGTATGCTGCAGTAATTCCTAAATTCATTTCGACCATGCACGCGGGTGAGAGTCCTCAAATCTTTGGAGATGGAGAGCATACTAGAGACTTCACTTTTGTCTCGAATGCGGTTCAGGCGAATATCAAGTCACTTTTCGCCACCGAAGGCTTTGGAGAGGCATTCAATATTGCTGCTGGAAGCCAGATTTCGCTCAATGATCTTGTTGGGGCTATAAACAAAGCTCTGGGTACAGACCATGAACCCATCTACTTACCTCCAAGAGAGGGCGATGTGAAGGACAGCTTCGCGGACCTCAGTAAGGCAAAGAAGATCTTGGGGTATGATGTTCTTGTTCCGTTTGAGGAGGGAATAAAGATTACCGTTGAATCATTAATTAAATAACATGCCCAAACGCATACTCGTACTTACTCAGGTAATAGATAGAAATGACCAAGCCCTGGGCTTTTTCCATCGTTGGGCTTATGAGTTTTCTCAAAATGCGAATCCACTAACAATAATTTGTCTATGGAAGGGAGATTATGATTTACCTAAGCATGTAAAGGTTTTATCTTTGGGTAAGGAGAAAAAGCCTTCGAAGTTAAGATATGTGTTACTTTTCTATAAATATATATGGCAAGAGAGAAATAATTATGACTCTGTGTTTGTGCACATGAACGAGGAATATGTATTACTCGGCTCATTGCTTTGGAAGATCTTGGGAAAGAAAGTTGGTATGTGGAGGAACCATGCGGGAAGTACCTTTTTTACTAAGTACGCTGTCATGTTGTCGGACATCGTATTTTGCACATCGCCAAAATCTTATACGGCTAGATTCAAGAAGACCTTAATTTGCCCAGCGGGTATTGATACTTCACAGTATGATGGTGAGTCAAATCCTAAGGATAATTCCATTTTGTTCTTCGGCAGACTGTCACCAGTGAAAAATGTGCATGTCTTTATCCAGGCATTAGAGTCCTTGAATAATAGAGGGGTAAAATTCGTGGCCGATATAGTAGGCTCTCCAGTTAATCCAGAGGATTTCGAATATGAAAAAACCCTCCACAAGCTTGGAGAGAGCCTGGTTAAACAAGGCAAATTAAAATTTCTTCCAGGTGTAAAGCATGATGAGACCAACGATCTTTATCGTGACTACTCTCTTTATGTGAATCTGACACCTGACGGTAGTTTGGACAAGACAATGCTTGAGGCATGTGCCTCTAGAACTCCAGTACTCTTATCCAACTCTGCTTTCAGGGGTTATATCCCAGAAATGTGTCAGCTTATGAGTTTGGAGTCAGATAGTGCGAGTGAGAAGATGAAAACTCTTTTAGAGCTTTCAATAAAGGATCGAATTGATTTAGGAGAAAAGCTAAGGAAGTATGTTGACGATTATCATGGTTTGAAAGCGCTTGTAGAAATGCTTTCGGACAAAGTTTCTAATTAAATGAAGAGCTCTTCTTTACATACCCTTAATGCGGACAAAGGTTTGAGTTTTTTCGAAAAACCTTTGTATCTTTTTTTGAATTGGTTAAACAATCTTCTGTCTTATACGAACGTAGACAAAAGAATTAATTTTAAGCCGTTGAGTATGAATTGGAAGAATTATTTGGACAAAACACACAAGGAAAGCTCTATGGCAAGAAAACTCTCTGATCTTTTCTGGTGGACCTTGCCTTGGGAGAAGATTAATAATGAGTTGGGGGAAATAAACATCTTTGATACTGGCTGTGGTTCTGGTGGCTATGGAGTAAGACTTATAGAAGCAAGTAACAACTCGGTTAATTCTTACACAGGAGTCGATGCAAAGGAGAAGGCAACTTGGAACGAATTTCAAAGTAAATACAAAAATTTTAAACTTATTAAGTCTACTTCTAACGATGTCTCCTCATTTATTCCTAAGGAAACTAATCTTATTATGACTCAATCTGCCATTGAGCACTTTGACGAGGATCTGTTGTATTTCGAACAGATTAAAAAATTTGTTGATTCTTCAAACAAGCCTGTCCTACAGATACATGTGTTTCCGGCAGTATCCACCTTACCCTTGTATCTGTTCCATGGTCTTAGACAATACAACCCTAGAAATATTTCTAAGATCACCAGGATGTTTGATGATCATTCAAAGATTACCCTGATTCCTCTCGGTGGAAGAGAGGGGAGAAAGCTCCATTTCAAATATTTTACATGGCCAGTATTAATTCTGAGAAAGTTTGCCAAACCGACTTTTGATACCTCGGAGTATGAACTAGAAATGACTAGAGCCTTAGTAGAAGATGGTAAAGAGGCGGCTAAGTCACCAATATTTTGGGCGCTGATTATTGAAACTCGTATGAAAGAGGGGATCTTTTCCTAGTGTTTCAACTTATACTTAACTAAAAACCAAGTTAGTTGAAACACTTTGGGATAAAGTTTTAGTGTACCCATAATACCCAGGTGTTCTTTTCTTCTGAAACCACTAATAGCTCTGAGATAGATAAAGAATATTCCTAAAAGGTTTTTTGATGAAATTGTTTGTTCTTGTTTGAATCTGACAAACAGATCCTTCTCTCCTTGAGATAGACTTATATAATGACTTATATTTCTAATGGTGTTATGGGCAGAGAGGACTCTTTTATCTAAGTTTAATGTTTGGGTAAATGACTCTGGATATATGCGGTAATTTAGCAATGGTTCGAAGAAGTTGGCAAAGTGTATATCGGTAGAGAAAAGTAGCCTGCTCCAAAGTTCATAGTCTTCAGAATTCGATAGATGTTCATCATAGTGGTGACTCTTTAGAATATCTGCTCGAGCCATAATTGTCGGATGATACATTGGGGTGGAGAATAGGCTCGACCATTTTATAAGGATATGACTTTTGGGTTTCCTAAGAATTCTGATAGGTTTGTCTTCGCTATCAATCTCAAGTATTGAAGAACCAACAATGCCGATGAAGGGGTTTTGGTCTAAGAAGGAAGATTGCTTTTCTAGTCTGTCGTTAGTGCTAATATCATCAGCATCTATTCTGGCTATGTATAAACCCTTAGCTTCCTTGACCCCAATATTTAATGATGATGCTAAGCCAATATTTTTAGGATTCTTTATGTAGCGAATCCTCTGATCATCAAAACTTTTAATTATTTTCTCAGTGTCATCTATAGATCCATCGTCAATAATAATAAACTCAAAGTCATTAAAGCTTTGGTTTAGGATGCTCTGTATTGTTTTTGAGATAAATCTTTCTGCATTATACGCAGGCATGATTACACTTATTTTTGGTGCATTAGACATTTTGAATACCAATTTTTTTAAAGGCTAGAGCGTGAGATGCCAAGAACTTCTCCGTGCTAAAATTCGAAACAGCATTTTCGCGTGCACCTATACTCCATTTTAACCAATCTTTTGAGATTTCTTCTATTGCCGTAGCAACTGCTTCAGGAGATGGATAATAGAACTTTTCTCGAGAGATGGGGACTTCTATGGTGATCCCGGCAGTTGGGGTGGTCCATTCAGCAGATCCTCCTGTACTGCCAGTTATAACAGGGAGACCAGAGGCCATAGCTTCTGGTAGGACATTTGGAGAAGAGTCCATGTGCTTGGTATGGATAAATACATGACCTTCACGATATAAATCTGGAGATTCATGTTGTAAATACTTTCCTCTTCTGATCACTTTGCCATCAAGGTTCCATTCTTTAATTTTTTGATTAATTTCTTCCTCAGCATTAGGCCATTCTGCTGGACCGTATGACCTGAGTTCTGCATCGAACCCCTTATCAGTAAGTATTTTTAATGCTTCAAGAGGAATCATAATTTTCTCAGGAGTCATAGCTGTACCTAAGACCATGATTCTAAAAGGTTTGAGTGGTGGGTGGTGTACTGCAGGTTTGAACGTGTCTATCTCGCAACTATTGACGATGATACTCCATGGTCCAGTAGCCTTGGCTACAAGATCATCTGCCTCCCCCTTAGCAAAATTGCTTTGATAAGCAACATAGTCTGCAAATTTCAAACTACTCATTTCTTTATTTATTCGTTGCCAAGTGTCTGGAGCCCAGGCTTTGACTCCGATACCATTCTGATTCCAGAATACCTTGATACCTCGTCTTTTGGCTTCTTTGACCCAAATATCTGGATAAGCAGGCAAAGCACTAGAAACAAGGTAAATTATATTAAAGTTATTTTTATATTCTCCCCAACGTTTGCGTAGATACTTTAACTTAACTTTTCCTCCTCTAAGGAACTGACCTTCAGGAGGTAGAACGCCGGCGAAGTTAACGCGTGGTTTCTCAAACCCTTGTGGACCCTTTCTCATCAGCCACTTTATATACAAACTGACTACAAATCTTTTAACAGAAAGGGGCAAAAACTTTCTCAAACCTTTAGGCATTCTGTTAATGATCATGTATTTGAGGTTAATACCCTTAGGTACTCCTTAGCAACATTCTGCATGCTTGAAATAGATATCTTGGCTCTGTAGCCAGGAATATTATTTGCAATCTTCTCGATAGCTTCTAGTGCCGTTGGACCGTCTGTGAATCCTTCGCCAGCCTCTCCTACAAGCTCTGGATGGCCTCCAGAGCTTAGATAAGCAGTAGGAAGACCGCTCGCAAGTGCCTCAATAAGTGCGTTAGAGCAAGGGTCATCCTCACTTGGAGCTATATAGATATCGTGCTGCTTCAGTATTTTGGCTAGTTCATCTGATGGGACTGGGTCAATTATTCTGGCACCCTTAAAGACAGCTTTTGTTCTTCCTACAAATGTTAGTTCATATTTACTGTGATCCAAATGTTCATCTAGCCATGAAAGTAGGGGACCACCTTTTTTAGGATTGTTGGACCAAGCTGTTGCTATGAGTTTAATTCTACGAGCACCATCGGGATCTGTAATTCTACATAATGAATTAAAAATTTCACTGTCTGTACTATTCACTATGACAGTTGGGTTTTTATAATTTAAACCTAGGTCTTTGTATTTGTTTGCACTGTAATTTGATATGAATACTGTTGCATCAGCTAATCGTTCATTGAGTTTTTGAGTGTCTCGGTCAACCTCAATGTCGGTCCCTCTATAAACTCCTATTGGACCAGCTAGGCGATGGACCATTCTCATCTTGTACTTATTTCTAAGTTTTAGAAGTTTCTCAGCATCAAAATTAAATGAATTAAATAAGCAAGCCTTAGTATTTCTACCAATTGTATTCCGGCCTACATCTACCCCTAATTTAATTAATTCCTTCTCAAGTGCGATAAGGAATTGATTACCCCCGCCGTAGGGTGGTTTGTGGAATTCGTGAAAGATTACTATCTCAGAGCCGTTTAATAAATGTTTTATCCTTTGAAATATTTTTCCCATAATTGTGTTTGTGAGAGATAGCTGTTTTGCTCGGCTGTTTTTCTTCCAACTGTGACAAGTTGTTGTTTGAGGAGATCGTTATTGCTTAGTTCAACCAATGACTGGTACAAACCTTGAACATCCTCAATATCTGTCATTATAGCATTCTGACCACTTGAGACTAAGTCTTGGCATTGTCCGACCATGGTTGTTATGAGCGGTATTCCTTTAGACATTGCTTCAAGACATGCCTTAGGACCCCCTTCCTCACGAGAAGTAATTAGGTAGTAGTCTAATGCATCATATAGATTACTTACATCTTTGTACTCCTTAAGTAACTTGTGTGTGTAGGGGATACCTAGCTCTTTTAAGCCATTTTTGATATATCCTCTTGAAGGCCCAGAGAGAAGAATGTGTAGATTAGGGAAGTCTTTTTTTAACTTTTCAACTACCTTTAGGAATATGTCTGGACCCTTGATAAGTTTTGGTTCATTGCCCTCACCCCATCCAACCCCGTCTTTCTGAAATGACCCTATCACTAAGGCTCCTTGATCTATATTTAACTTTTGTCTTGAAATTCTTTTGTTCTCAATCGTCTGTGTGGGGAATATATTGACATCTAAACCGATTGGTATGATCACGATTTTATCTTGCTTGATTCCTGTTTTCAGCAAGGCTTCCTTCATTGCTTTGTGAGACACTCGTATCTTGAATATTTTATCTTTATGTTTGGATATCATCTCAAAGCATTTTTTGTAACTCTCACCATGCTCTGGCTTACCGTGAAAGTAGTCTACAGATATTCGATTTCTGCTTTTGTATATATTTGAATCAAGTAGAGAGAATTGTGATGAGTAATGAACTATTTGAGACACATTCCAATACATCTTTTTGACAACTTTAGTTCTATAGCCCAAGGTCTCACTAATCTTCTTTAAGGACTTAACCTCCTCATCAATTACCCAGTCTGCATTGTCTCCAACTATATATAGTCTGCTATATGGTCTGTCAAAAAATGGAACCATCTAAAGCGGTTTTAATTCTGACCAAATTTCTCCCCAAACTACTTGTGTATGTATGGGTTTTAGTCCTGCTTCATTCATCTCTTTTTCAAAACTCTTTATAGTAAATTCAGTGAAGTGAGTCTCGTCTAGTCTACTGTCTATTCCGAGTTCCTTTGCCATGGGAACTATCCAGTCTCGATCAAAACAAGGAACTCTTATTAGCCATCGATCTGGATTGTTCTTAGCCTGGACCATTTTCAAGAACTCGACTCTATTATCTATGTGCTCCAAGACGTTGCTCATAACAGCTGTATCAAATTTCTCCCCAGGCAAATCTATCCATGCATCACCTTGGACAAAATTTAGATTCTTGTGCAGGTAAAGCTTTTTTGAAGTATCTACATTTTTTTGTGAGAGCTCTATACCAGTAACAAGCGCTCCAGCCTCGGCCATCTTAAAAGAGAGAAACCCTCTACCAGAACCAATATCGAGCACCTTCTCATTCGGTGTCATTCTTTCTGTAAAGAACAAATGATATTGCATTAATCTGTGTTTCGGGTGGACACCGCCTTCGTAGTCAGAAGCTCTGTCTGATATAAGAGTCAATAGTCTTTTGTGGATGCTTAGCATAAAGACGAGGGCATCTTTAGGTTTAGCAGCCCTTCCATAGAATCTTATGGGTAGATACGCAAGGTAGAAGAAAAGTTTATTGATCATTTCTTTCTCATTATAATACCGTATCCAGTCGTCCAGTCCTTAAGTATCGGGGATTCTGTTCTTTCATCTAACCACATCATAAATTTTACTATCCAAGATTGAACTGGCTCCCAAGACTTATTCTTTGCTCTAAACAAGTGTTGTACCATAAGTCCCAAGACAGCAAAGAAGCTCCCATGTTTTTCAATTTTTATTATCTCAAATTTATTCTTTTCAGCGACTAGTTTCCAATAACTATCTGTATATCTAGCATAATCGTCCGGGTCTCCATGTACCGGATAATTGAAGGGGACAGATATAAACAACAAACCATTAAATTTGAGTATTCTTCTAGCTTCTCTGATCACAGGTTCTGGCTCCGGAATGTGTTCAAGCAATTCTCCCATAACTGCTACATCATAAAAATCATTATTAACTGGAATGTTGTCTGCACTAGCAAGGATATCTGGTTCGTTCGTTTTATCGATATTTACGTACGTTACTTCTCCATGATCACTAGTATTAAACAGACCTCTCTTATTTTTCTTCTTACCTCCTATGTCAATTATTTTAATATCTGAGGACGTGCCCTCAAATGCATCGTGAAAGAAAATATCGACGAAGTGTCTTCTCACCGATACAGAAATTGACTTCCTACCTTTCATTTTTTCCAGCAGTGATAAACAACATGTGGAATATCCATACCAGTTTTCAAATTTTTTAAATCAAAAGAGGAAATTACTTCCACTCTTGCAAAACCACTAGCCTTAAGAAGTTTTTCGAAAGCACCTGGAGAAAAATGAAAGAATGAACCACCTCTGTCACCCCAATATGTAACCACTCTGTCCTTTAAAATAGGATTTAGCCTAAGTAATCGTAACCACCAATTTAGCTTTTTGGAGGTGGTTAAGCTGGCTATGGTAATAATACAGAGTTCTTTAGTTACCGAACTAAGTTGCTCAACAGCCTCGATAGGATTCTTTAAATGTTCAATTAGATCCCCGCAGAAAACAACATCAAAAGTTTGATTGAGGTCCTTTAAGTTATAAATAGAATGATCTCTGTATTCCACATTGGAACCAAGAACTTTCTTGGTCATAAGAAATGTGTGAACTTGAAGTAGATCAAGTTTTTTTGCAAGTTCGGTAAAGTGAGAATTTTTTAATTGTCTTGTAGAATATTTTTTTTCCAAGTCATTCTGCATACTTGTCGAAGGTGAAATTGCAGGACTTCCATCAAATTTATTTGTGTCCACCGCCAACACTCTTTGTGCTCCACGTTTCTCGATCTCAAATGAAAAAAAACCATCAGAACATCCCACATCTAAAACTTCCTTACCTGTGAAAGATTCTGGTAGTTTATAAAAATTTAAATGGTTTCTGTGGTCAAAAACTCCTTTTGAGCTGAGCCCATTAGGGAAATCTATTGTGTGATACCAAGATGCATTTTCTAAAAAATCCTTAAGATCATCTTGTTCAATTTTCATAATAAGTTCTATATTTAAAGGTTGTTTAATTGTTTTTTAACTAATCTTCTGGTTTCAATTTCCCAAACAATAATACTATATATCATTGACGCAGTATAATAAGCGATTGAAGCTATAATTAATCCCCATATTTGCCATTTCCAACCAAGTGCTACAAATAATAGAATACGAAGTGTCTGACTACCAATACTATATGCATAAACAGCGCGAAGCATGTTTTGACCAACCAAAACTTGACCGATGTATACTCCTGCAGGAATAACAATTAAACTTAAGGAATATATTTGACTATAAATAATCGCGTCATAGTAATTGGGTAGAAACCAATGAAATAGTATCGGAGAAAGAAGGATATAAAATGTAGATAAAATGATCCCTAATATAAGAGTAAAAAATATGCGTTTATAAAACATGTGACGAACATCATTAACTGATTTTACAGCAAGTATTGGAAGCGCTGCTACCGCCCAATTTTTTACTAATCCTTTTAATCGTTCAGGTCCAGCCATAGCAAATCCATATATTGCTAAAGCTGCTGGCCCAGCCACTTGGAATAGAATAATTTTATCTATTTGTTGTGCAAAAACTCCAATAAGACTGGCACCCGTAAGATGGAAAGATGTTTTACGTAAATCTGCGATCGAATCAGGGCTAGGATTTTCTGTGGAAATATCTCTCTTAACGTATAAATAAGCAAAAATGTTGGGAGCTAAAGAGAAAAAAGCATAAATAGTTAATAGAAATAAAATATTTTGTGTAAAAAATAAAGCTAAGATAGTAGATCCAGAAGCGATTAATGTTGAAATACCGCTAATGATTGTTAGTGTATCAAAACGTTTGCGCCCGATGAGGACTGCTTCATAAATATGATAAACACTTGCGAGTGGAAGAGTGATCGATAATATAAATAATGATAGTGCAAAAACATTATTCCCATTCACCCAATAATAAAATGCTCCTCCAGCAATAGTTAGTGTTGCCAAGGTGCTGTATCGGAGCTGTAATTTTGTTGCGTAAGGCAGTATGTTGCCTTGTCCGCGAGCAGTGGCTCGCAACACACCAGAACTCGCTCCAGTTAGGGTAAGAAAGCCAAGTGATCCAGCTAGTGACATTAGATAACTGTACAGACCATAAGTTTCTTTTGGGAGAAGGTTTCCGAACGCTATCATTGTGCCGATAGAAGCAACCGTGCCAATTACAAAGCGTAGGGTGGTCCAAAAGCTACTTTTGGACAGGTAAACCATGTCAGTTTTGAACATATGCTCTGTGTTACGGAGGGCTGAGTATGCCTTTTGGCGTATCTTCTTCATGTATTGACTCCATGTTACGATAGTGCCTATGAATAAACAAACATTAAGGAGTGCCGTACTTGCAGGACTTTTCTTCATACCGTTCATACCATTTCTGGTTTCTTCCTCATTGTTTTTCCCTTTTATAACGACCAAAGCTTTTGCTTTCAGGATCGTTGTTGAGATCGTGTTTGCTCTCTGGTTGGCACTCATGTTGCTTGTTGACGAATATAGACCAAAGAGATCATTGATAATGTGGGGAGTACTAACTTTCCTAATAGTGATTGGGGTAGCTAATGTGTTTGGTGTAGAGCCTGTAAAGAGCTTTTGGAGCAATTTTGAGAGAATGGAGGGGTATATAACACTACTTCATCTAGGAGGCCTGTTTTTGGTCACTGGATCGATGTTTCAGCCTAAAGAGTGGAAATGGTGGTGGAACACATCACTCGTCGCGTCACTCATAATGGTTTTCTACTGTGTGTTCCAACTTTTAGGTAGCTTAGAGATTCATCAAGGAGGAGTGAGGGTTGATGGAACTCTTGGTAACGCTTCATATCTAGCTCTGTACTTCCTTATACACATCTTTATTGCTCTTTATTATTGGGTTAAGAGCAAGACGAGTGTTGAGAGATGGCTTTATGGCATCCTGATGGTCTTACAAGCAAGTATTCTTTATGCTACAGCCACTAGAGGGGCTATTTTAGGCTTAATTGGGGGATTGTTCGTGATCGCGGTTCTTAATTTGAATAATAAGGAGAATGAGAGGATTAAGAGATGGAGTAGATATGCACTTGCTGGTTTAGTCACATTTATCCTCATCTTTATAATGATGAGGGGTACTTCCTTGGTGCAGGGTAGTCCAGTGCTTAGTCGTTTTTCTAATCTATCAGTATCAAGCCTTAAGACTGAGGGTAGAGCTTTTGTGTGGCCAATGGCTATAGAGGGGATAAAGGAGAGACCAATCTTGGGTTGGGGACAGGACAACTTCAATTATGTCTTTGCAGAGCACTACTCAGCGGAGATGTATAAGCTCGAGCCGTGGTTCGATCGAGCTCACAATATCTTCCTCGACTGGGCGATTGCTGGAGGGCTCCTCGGTCTCATCTCTTATTTGGCACTTTACATAGTTATTCTTGTTTCTGTGTGGAAGAGAAAGAATCATTTTTCTCATGTTGAGAAGTCGGTCATCACGGGTCTTTTGGCGGCATACTTCTTCAACAACTTCTTCGTTTTTGATAACTTAATTAGTTACACTCTGTTCTTCTCACTCCTAGCTTATGTTCATAGTTATTTGTCAGAAAATGAAGAAGGTTTGATCTCAAAAAACTTAAGTCTCATGAGTGGAAACATGGTGATGATCCCGGTTTTGGTTTTCATGGTATTTGCCTTGTATGTTTTCAACATAAAACCAATTATTGCGAACACTAGTCTTATCAAGGCACTTAATACAAATACCACAGACGACAAGAAGAACGCGATGAATAATTTCATTAAGGCTTATGAGTCATCGAGACTTGGCAGGCCAGAAGTCGTTGAGTGGATATCTTCTTCGGCTCCAACAATACTCGCAGATGACAAAATTTCATTTGAGGAAAGAAACAAATATTTTGAGTTTGCTACCAAGGCAATTGAAGATGTGAGAAAGGATTTAGCAATAGATCCTAGGTACGAGCTTGTAGCGGGGAACTTCTACTCATCAGTTGGATCTAGTGCTACAGCACTCGTACATCTTAATAAGGCCAAGGAAGCCATGCCTGAAAAACAGGTGGTTTACTTCGGTCTGGGGCAACTTGCACTGAGAGATGGTAAGACCAAGGAATCCCTTGCTTACTTTAAGCAGGCATATGACATGGCACCAGGGTATGAAGAGGCTCAGCTCGTGTATCTGATCGGAGCAGTTTATGCGAAGGATTATTTACTTATTGATTCGCTATTAAATACGATTTCACCATCAACTTTGGTCGGAGATGGAAGAGTTCTTACCGCAATGTATCAGACAGGTCAGAAAAGTTTGTTGCTCAATACTCTTCGATCAATAAAAAATAAATTACCGGAAGCATCCGCACAAGTTGACGAATACATCAAACAAATTGAAGTTGGAATAATTTAAAATTATTTAGTTATCCACACACAAACATACATCACTATTGTATGTGCAGTGAGTAAGTACGATAATAAGTAGGAGTCGCGCGTAGAAGTTTTCAAAATTTATTTTAAAAATTTCTGTGCGACGTTAACAAATAACATTTTCTCGCCGCGGCGAGACAAAATAAAATGGCAGCAAAAAAGAAAAAGGCAAAGAAGGTTGCTAAGAAAAAGGCAGCTCCTCGCAAGAAGAAGAGAGCGTAAGCTACTTCTCCGAAAAAACGCTCCCGCAAGAGCGTTTTTTCTTTGTCTATCCGCTTGCTTTCGGATGTGCTAAAATGGTCTTCTTATGGCCCTACTCCAAAGGATTTTCGGGACAAGCGAATCAAGGACAGTCAAGTCCTGGTCACCCATAGTGCAAAAGATTAATTCATTAGAAGATAGTCTTTCGTCGTTAAGTGATGACGCTTTAAAGTTGAAAACTAATGAACTCAAGACTCGCATAAAGAGTGGGGAGAGCCTGGATGATATTCTTCCAGAGGCTTTTGCATTAGTTAGAGAGGCAAGCAAGAGAACTCTTGGTCAAAGACACTTCGATGTCCAGCTTCTCGGTGGTATTGCGATACACAAGGGAGGAATAGCTGAGATGCGTACCGGAGAGGGCAAGACTCTTGTTGCTACATTGCCTGTGTATCTAAATGCTTTGGAGGACGAGGGCGTGCATGTTGTAACGGTTAACGATTATCTTTCGAGACGAGATGCGGTGTGGATGGGACAGATATATGAGATGCTTGGTCTATCAGTCGGAGTACTTAATCATGATTCGTCTTATATATATGATAGGAAGCATACCGAAGTAGACCAGCTCAGAGATGAGGTTGGGTCATTTCATGTTGTGCACGAGTTTCTTAAACCAGTCTCTAAGGCTGAGGCATATAGAGCTGACATTACCTATGGGACCAACAATGAATTCGGTTTCGATTACCTTAGGGATAATCTCGTTTATGGCCAAGGGGCACTTAGTCAAAGAGGATTTAAGTATGCAGTAGTCGACGAGATAGACTCTATTTTGATAGATGAGGCGAGGACACCTCTTATAATCTCTGCACCAACAAAAGAGGCAAGTGAGTTGTATGTTCAGTTTGCTAAGATCGCTAGAGAACTTGAGGTTGAGACTGACTTCACAGTAGATGAGAAAAGACAAACTATCTCGATGACAGGAGAAGGGATCAATAAGGCAGAGAAGATCTTGGGCATGGATAATATTTATAGTGAGGGAGGGGTGAGATTTGTCCATCACCTAGAGACTGCCGTTCGTGCCAAAGCTCTATTTCATAAAGATAAGAAGTATGTGGTTAAGGATGGAGAGATAGTTATAGTCGATGAGTTTACAGGCAGGCTTCAGCCCGGAAGAAGATGGTCAGAAGGTTTGCACCAAGCTATTGAGGCTAAAGAAGGTGTCCGTATTAAGGAGGAGTCTAGGACCTTTGCCTCTATTACCTTCCAAAATTATTTCAGGATGTATAAGAAGATCTCTGGTATGACAGGTACAGCCTCAACTTCTAAGGAAGAGTTTTATAAAGTTTATGGGCTAGAGACCTATGAGATACCTACTAACAAATCTGTTGAGAGAAAAGACTTGAATGACCTAATCTTCCAAACAGAGAAGGGTAAGTATAAGGCGGTAACAAACAAGGTTAAGGAGCTTCATGAAAAAGGCCAACCAGTTCTTATCGGTACTGTCTCAATCGAGAACAATGAAATACTCTCAGACTATCTTAAGAAGTCAGGAATCCCTCACGAAATATTGAACGCTAAGAATCATGAGAGAGAGGGTGAGATCATTGCTCAAGCGGGTAAGCGTGGTGTGGTGACTATTGCGACCAACATGGCAGGTAGAGGGGTGGATATAAAGCTCGGGGGTAATCCAAGCACTAAAGAATCGTATGAGGAGGTGAGGTTGTTGGGCGGACTTTTTGTCCTAGGTACAGAGAGGCATGATGCAAGGAGGATAGATAATCAACTTAGAGGTAGGTCTGGTCGACAGGGTGATCCTGGAGGGACGCAATTTTTCGTGTCTCTAGAGGACAGTTTGATGCGCATCTTTGCAACGGATACCATCAAGAACATGATGGGTCGTTTTAAAATAGCTGAGGACGAACCAATTGAGAATAAGCTAATCACCAACGCACTAGAGAAGGCTCAGGAGAGGATTGAGGGGTTTAATTTCGACGCCAGGAGACATGTTTTGGAGTTTGATGATGTTTTGAATCATCAGAGGTCAGTAATATATGAAGCACGAAAGAGCGTTTTAGTTGGTGGTAGTGCATCTGTATCAAAGTATCTCAAAGATCATTCTGACTCATTAGAAGTGACAACAAGAGACAAGTTCTTCAAGAAGCTCGATCTAATAGGAGGCAAGGAACACTCGATTGAGACCCTTAGGAGGGTAATCTTGCAGTCTATGGATACATTCTGGGTTGATCACTTGGAAGTAATGGAGCACTTGAGATCGAGTGTTAACCTGAGGGCTTATGGCCAGAGAGATCCACTTATTGAGTACAAGAAGGAGGGGTTAAGATACTTTAAGGATATGCAGGCATCGATGATGAAGCAAATTGCGGAGTTCTTCATATCTCTTGATGATGCGGTCGAATTTAATCTGCCTACTTCTTCGATAGAAAAGACTGCAGTAGCCTTGGCTGATGTTAAGAAGGTTGTTCCTGAAGACCATAAAGATCTCGGTAGGAATGATCCATGCTGGTGTGGATCGGGTAAAAAGTTCAAGAAATGCCATGGTCTCGACGAATGAAATAGTAGAGATACTGAGTAATGCCATATTAGATCCAGGGTTTAGTATTATTTTCTGGTCATTCCTTGCCACTTTTTTGGGAGAGGTTATAGCTCCGATTCCATCAACCTTAGTGTTTGTTGCGCCACTCGTCCTCCTTCAGGGGGAGTTAAGTGTAGTAGTGTTTATTAAGCTCGCGATCTTTGTGGCCATGCCGATGGCAGTTGGTACTGTGGTTGGGTCTTACTTACTTTATGGCATTGCATACTATGGGGGTAAGCCTGCTATTCAGAAGTTCAGGAAATATCTTGGATTCTCTTGGGAGGATATTGAGAAGCTTGAAGGTAAGTTTAAAAATAATTGGTACGATGAAGGACTCTTTCTGCTCATTAGGTCTACCCCCCTTGTACCAACAGTTCCTCTAAATGTTCTAGCTGGTTTACTTAGGATGAATATCATTTCTTATAGCTTACTAACATTCTTGGGCACCATAATTAAGGTGATGGTCATGGTACTTATTATTGGCTTGGGTGGTGGGAATAGAATTATTGAGATGTTTAACTTATAATGAAGCAATGAATAAGAGCAAAATACTTTGGATCATAGCCTTGGTTGTCTTTATTGGATTGGTGTTTTGGCTAATAAGGACACCTGCTAAGGCGGGTAAGTTAGACACCTTCGCCAGTTGTTTGAGCGAGAAAGGGGCTAAATTCTACGGTACCTTCTGGTGTCCACATTGCAAGAATCAGAAGGCTCTCTTCGGTAGATCAGCACGACTTCTCCCTTATGTAGAGTGCTCAACCCCCGATAGTCGTGGTCAGTTGGAAGTATGTAAGGAGGCAAAGATAGAAGGCTATCCAACATGGGAGTTTGCTGACAAAACGAGGTTAAGTGGGGAGATCTCGCTCGAGACACTTGCTGAGAAGACTTCTTGTGACTTACCACAAGAATAATGACTGAAATGATTCTTAAGGTAATCCCAGTTTTAGTATTGCTCTCTCATTTTGGCATTGTTTTTTTGGTTGTAACTTTACTGAACAGAAATACTTGGGGCAAATCAGCATTTCTTTGGATAAATAAGTACCTTATAAACTTAGTTTTAGTTGTTTCTCTTGGAGCGGTGCTGGGTAGTTTATATTACTCAAATGTTATTGGCTTCCCACCATGTGTATTGTGTTGGTGGCAGAGGGTACTACTTTTCCCTATACCTTTGTTGCTCGTTGTAAGTAAGATAAAAAGAGACAACAATGTCATGCAATATGTCGTTCCGTTCGCGATACTGTCTGCGGTTATTGCCTTGTATCAATCATATATTTACTTAGGCGGGTCATCCATTCTCCCGTGTACGGCCGAGGGAGGAGACTGTTCTAAGATTTATGTAATGGCTTTCGGGTACATAACTATCCCTGTAATGTCGCTTACAGTATCTGTTTATCTATATATCTTGTCCTGGTATAAGAAGTTGTATGTCTAAGATTATCGCCACCCACAACAGCACCTTCCATGCTGATGATGTCTTTGCTGTCGCTACACTACTAATTATTGAGCCAGAAGCCAAGATAATTAGGACTAGAGACGAGAATGTCATCAATTCTGCTGATTATGTAGTCGATGTTGGTCTTGTCTATGATAAGGACAAAAAGAGGTTTGATCATCATCAAGTGGGCGGAGCTGGCAAGAGAGAAAATGGCATAGAGTATGCATCATTCGGCCTTGTCTGGAAAGAATATGGCGAGAAGATTGCAGGAGGGATCGATGAAGCACGAATTATTGAGAAAATTCTAGCTGAACCACTTGATGCACATGACAATGGTATGCCACTGGCATCGTTTTTTTACGATGATGTTAGATACTTCACTATGGTAGACTTTCTATATTCGTATTTACCAAAGGATCAAAACACTGAGGAGGAGTTATATAAAATTTTTACTCATGTTGTCGATATAGCAAAGAATTTAATTTTGCGTGAGGTTGAAAGGGCAAGGATAATTGTTTCTGATCAAAAAAGGGTCAGAGAAATTTACAAATCTTCTGAAGATAAAAGAATTATCATTTTAGATAGGGAATATAGCTGGGTGAGAACTTTGATGGAGTATCCAGAACCGCTGTTTGCCATCTATCCCAGAGCGGATGGTAAATGGTCTGTTAAGGGAGTTCCTGAGTCATTCAAGGTTTATGGAAGTTTGAGGAAAAGATTTCCATCCTCTTGGGGAGGTAAAACAGATAAAGATCTAGCTGAAGTTAGTGGTGTAAATGACGCGGTATTTGCTCACAGAGGGCTATTTATGGCCGTGGCCATGTCTAAGGAGGGTGCTGTAGAGCTTGCTAATAAGGCTATAAACGCTTAGGGTAGAAGGATATATGTTCGTAGATGAGCTCAAATTACATTTTAAGGCAGGGCGTGGAGGCGACGGGGTAGTCCGTTGGAGGCATGAGAAGGGGATTGACAAGGGGGGTCCTGCTGGAGGTAATGGTGGTCGAGGTGGCAATGTCTATGCTACAGCTATTCGTGATATTGGTGTACTTTCTTCTTATAGAGATGTAAAGGAGTTCTCTGCTAAAGATGGCGAGGATGGACAGAAGCACAACAAACAAGGTGCGGAGGGTGAGAGCTTCACCATCAAACTACCTGTTGGTTCTGTTATTAAGAATGAGACAACAGGACATGTCTTCGACCTGAGCAAGGATGGTGAGACGATCAAGCTCTTAACTGGTGGTCGAGGTGGTCTGGGTAACGCCTTCTTTAAATCATCTACAAATAGAAGTCCAACACAAACAACAAATGGAGATGAGGGAGAGGAGGCTGATTTCAGTATTGAGCTTCAACTGGCAGTGGACTTTGGTTTGATCGGCTTGCCTAATGCTGGTAAGTCAAGTTTGCTAAATGCCTTGACTCGAGCAAAGTCTAAAATAGGATCATTTCCATTCACCACACTTGAACCACATCTCGGTGACTTCCACGGTATTATCTTAGGCGACATCCCAGGGCTCATCGAAGGGGCATCAGAGGGTAGGGGGTTAGGACATAAGTTTCTAAGACACATAAGGAGGACTAAGGGTTTGATACATGTGATCTCTGGAGAAGAGGTTGATCCGGTAAACCAATATGAAATTGTTCGTAAGGAACTTCTACTTTACAATAAAGATATTGCAAACAAATCAGAGGTAATTGTTTTATCGAAGACTGATCTTTTAACAGAGTCTGAAGTCAACGAGAAGCTTACATTATTGAAGAAGCTCAAAAGAGATGTTTTCCCAATCTCAGTTATCGATGAGGTACTTATCAAGAATTTCTCCTCTTACTTAAGCAAGTTGAATCATGAGTAATTATCATCCAATTATAGGGCTAGAGATACACGCTGAGCTTCTAACTAAGACGAAGATGTTTTGTAACTCGAAGAATGATACTAACGAGGATAGACCAAATATAAATGTTTGCCCTATTTGTATGGGACACCCTGGCACACTTCCAGTTATCAATAAGGAGGCGGTAAGCCATGTTCTTAGGGTAGGTACAGCGATCGGTGGAGAATTAGCAGACTATACTGAATTCGACAGGAAGAACTATTTCTACCCAGATATTCCGAAGGGGTACCAAATAAGCCAGTACAAACACCCCTTAGTTAAGGGTGGCAGTCTCTCGGAAGTGGCAATAACCAGGATTCATCTAGAAGAGGATACCGCACGGTCTACTCATGACAAGGGTGACATGAGTTTGGTAGATTTCAATAGAGCCGGAGTGCCACTCATGGAGCTTGTGACAGAACCAGTCATTAAAGATGCAGAAACAGCAGCTAACTTTGCAAAGGAGCTGCAACTCCTTTTGAAGTGTCTAAAGGTTAGCAATGCCAACATGGAGATGGGAGAGATGCGAGTTGAAGCAAATATCTCAGTAAGCAAGGATGAAAATATTTTTGGTACAAAAGTAGAGGTAAAAAATTTGAATTCCTTCAAGGCAGTAGAGAAGGCAATCAAATATGAGATTGATCGACAAGTTGAGATGCTTGAGAGAGGAGGGGTTGTTATGCAGGAGACAAGAGGTTGGGATGAGAACAGGGAAGAGACATTTTCTCAAAGAGCGAAAGAAGAATCACACGACTATAGATATTTTCCAGATCCAGATTTACCAAAGCTGAAACTTAGTGAATTTTCTGAACTAAGCAAGACCGATTTAGCAGGATCTTTACCAGAACTACCTTGGGAGAGGAGACTTAGATACACAACAACTTTTGGTCTTGCACAAGAGGTCGCAGATTTATACACAAGGGATACAGAAAAAGGTCAATATATAGACAAAGTGTATAACTTACTTTCTGATAAAAAGCTTGTTAATCTAGCATCAAACTATCTATCGTCAGTGATAGGTACATCGAGCGTTAGGCCAGAGAGTTTTGTTGCCGTGATAGAGATGATCAGTGAGAATTTGTTATCAGCTCGTGGTGCAAAAGAAATATTTAAAAAATTAGAAGTAGAAGATCGAGACCCGAAAGAGTTGGCAGATAGTTTAGGCTTGATACAAAAAAATGATATTGGAGAGTTAACAAGGTTAGCAGAAAAAATTATTACCGAAAATGCTAAGGCTGTTGAGGAGTATAGGGAAGGCAAACTTTCATCACTTCAATTCTTGATTGGACAGGGTATCAAACAAAGTGGGGGAAGCGTGAACCCAACAATCCTCAAAGAAATTTTTGAAAAATTAATTTAGAGATACTAATCCTCTAGGTGTTTGATCATCAGTCTCTTAATAACTTTCTCTGCATTTGACTTGTTTGTACCACCTTCTATATCCTCGATTATTTTCTCTAGGGAAGAATGTTTATAAACTCGATAGTTATTCATTGGGTGCCTTTGAGCAGGGAATTTGCCCGACTTGTCCCAATTCCTCAAAGTTAGTGGAGTGACCCCAAGAATCTCCGCCGCCTCTTTAATTGAAAAATATATTTCTTTCATATCAATAATCATACTAAAGCTTAGTAAACATTACTACCATGTTATGCACAATTATTAGTCTTTTGTAGGCTATTTGATTATCTGCTGTTTGCTCACGTAAATGAAATTTTGAGTAGTTTTATATTGCTGGTGATGTCAGATATATGGCTCTGATTAAATATAAATTATTGGTTTTGCGGTCGGTCACTATCCCCAGATTCTAATAATTATTTTCATAGTTTTTGCGATATAATTTAGCCATGTCAGTCGATCTTTATTTGGATGAGAAAATGTTTATCTCGGTTAAGCGTGCTAGCAAGGAAACAGGCTATAGTCAGGACTATATTGGGCAACTTTCTCGTAAGGGGAAAATACCCGCAAAGCTAGTTGGTAGATCCTGGTTCGTTAATATTGACTCTTTGTTAAATCACAAAGATTCAGTAGAAGGCAGGATACAAAGAAAAAACAGTGTTGTTTTAAATAAGGTTGAAAACAATACAGATCTCGGCATGAAGAGTACCTATTTGACCGAGCCGGATCTTCCTAAACTTGTCGAAAAGGGCAATGCAAAGAATTTTTTGAACATTGGAACGGATAAGTACTTGATTGGTTCAGCGGCCTTGGTGGCAGCTTTTGCATTTGTTGGGGGTGCTTATTCGTGGTTGAGTTATCTTAACCCAAACCTTATCACTAAGATTGATTCTGGGATAGTTGCATATTATGAGAGCACAGTTAGTTTTGTTTCTGAGGCTAAGCTAGCATTTGGACGATTCAATCTTGCGCAAGTTGGAAGTTCTCAGAGTGGGGACTCGGTATCTCAAGAAGGATTGGTTGTAATACCTGAATCTGTTGATCAGCAAGAAAGAGTGGATTTAGTTAAACAAAATTTTTCGGACGATGTAGAAGTGTATTTCGATGAGGATAATCAGTCAGGAGTTATAAGACCAGTATTTAAATCTGCTGCAGTACCAGAGGATTATGCCTTTGTCATGGTTCCTATTAAAACAAAGAAATGAAAAATTTGTTCACTTTAATTTTAATAATGATTATTTCTCCAGTATTTGTTTTTGCCCAAAGTGTTATGAGTTCAGGAGAGTATAAAATGCAAAGCGATAGCATTAACTTCGCTGGTTTAATTAGTTCCTCGACCACATATCAAATGAGTGACACCTTGGGTGAATCGGCTAGTGGGCAAATCGATTCCTCCACCTATTCAAATTATCTAGGATTTCAATATATGGGATTTGCTGATCCTGATACAGAGGACCCAACAGCCCCAGTTTCGCTCACGGCTGATGTGGTAAGTAGCAGTGAGATTGAACTTACTTGGAGCGAAGCGACAGACAATATATCGGTTGACAGATACTCTATATATAGAGACGGCACAAGAATAGATAATGTAGCCTCCTTTCCTAGGAGCTTTAATGATACTGGATTAACTGCAAATACAACTTACTCATACAATGTCTCAGCAGTTGATGACTCCAATAATGAGAGTCTTTGGTCAGGTACTACTACTGCCACAACCTTGAGTACATCATCATCTTTGCTTACTGGTGGCAGTAGAACAGTTTTCATCACTAACTTCACAATAACTTCGAATGATACAAACGCGGTGATCAACTTTCAGACATCTTTGCCTAGAGTTGCAGATATATATTATGGTCTAGACCCTACTTATGGTGAGGGAATGATCTCTGGTATCTTAACTCAAAATCATAATATTGTTTTAAATAATCTAACACCAAACACTTTCTATCAGGTTAAGGTAGTATTAAGAGATGAGTATGGCAATGGAAGAAGCTTTGAGAACATTTCTTTTAGAACTCTAAGAACATCTCTCTCAACTGCTCCTGTGAACGTTTACTCTTTTAATGCGATGAATGAGTCTGGGGTGGTTAGATTGTCTTGGTTAAGACCGACAGATACAAAGGTAGTTGGGTTTACTATCGTTAGATCGGATATTGCTTACCCAAACAGCATAAGCGATGGACGAGTCATCTATCGTGGGTCTGGGAGCTCGTATTTGGATACAGAGTCTCAGGTGGGTAGGGACTACTTCTACACCATCTTTACAGAGGACTTGGCAGGAAATATCTCTTCTGGCGTGGTGACTAATATACGCATCCCAATCTCAAATGAGGAGATTGTGGATGTCTCGAGCCCTCTTGAGAGGCTCAAGGATGCCAAGAGCGTGGACCCCTTGATAGAGAGACTTGCTATAGACGACTTCCTCTTTATTCAGCGTGGAGACAGTGTTGATGTGTCGAAGGGGTTAATAAGCATTTCAGAAGGCCAAAATACTACAATCGCAATAAAGTATTACCGCTTGCCAACAATACTAAAGACAATAGCCGTGACATTGACCAAGCAAGACGGTGGTGAGGGTAACTTCACCTTCATACTTCGACCAAATAGAGACAAAACTAGGTATGAGGCAACTATCGGTCCACTTAGTGGGTCTGCTGGATACAAAATTAGAATTGATATTGTCGATTATAAGAATCAAGGTCTAAAAACACTGTTTGGTGAAGTTCGCATCAATCCGGTTCAGGTAGATACAACATTTGCTTTTGATATTAAGTTGGTCTCAATAATACTTGGATCGGCTCTGGGACTACTCTTGGTTGGAGTATTAATCTTCAAAGCGATCATGAGAAGAAGATTGCCACTTATAGATGTTTCGAGGGGTGCTTTAAATGTCTCACCGAAATGAAATTAATTAATAAAACAATTTCATACTTGGTCATACTGCTCGCGATTTCTGCACTTGGTATTAGTGACGTATCCGCGGCTATTAACCCAATGATTAACTATCAGGGTCGTCTGACTGACTCCTCTGGTGTGGCGGTGACAAATGGGTCATATAACATGCGTTTCAGACTCTATACAAGTGCTACGGGTGGATCCCCGATATTTACCGAAACACTTACGGGTAACAACAGACATCCCGTCGTTAGTGGATTGTTTTCTGTTATGGTTGGTTCTACCACTGATATTAGTGCAATTGATTTCAGCCAGACACTGTACTTGGGAGTTGAGATTGGTGGGACAGATAATGTGACGCCAACATGGGACGGAGAAATGTCTCCAAGAAAGATAATTGGGTCTGTGCCATCTGCTTTTGTTGCTAAGAATCTAGATGGAGGGAGCGCAACAACAAGTAATCTCTTGGTTACTTCCTCTACAACTCTACAGAACTTTACTGGTGTAAATGCGACCACATCGAACATATTTTCAACATCAGGTACGATTACGAGTCTCATAGCCACTACTCTTACGAGTGGATTAATAAATGGTCAAACTATATCGAGTGCGGCCAACTTCACGGGTACACTTACTGCTATAAGTGGACTTACCAACTTATCTAATTTGTTATTGAATGGTTCCACCACTCTGCAGAACTTCACTGGAGTTAACTCCACCACCACAAACGCTACATCAACAACTTTCGCTGTCACGACACTCTGTCTAACAGGGGACACCTGTAGAACCACATGGCCAACAGGGGGAGGATCTAGCTTCGCCTTCCCATTCACCACTCTAGGTACTGGAGAGAATGCCACAGGAACCACCATCGTCTTCAATAACGGTTTCCTTTCTAACTCCTCATCAACTCTTGCGAACCTTACCTTCTCTCTCGCTACCGGTACCTCTGCTACCACTACCAACTTCTTTGCTGACAATCTAACTGGTACCACTCTCTCAAGTACGAATTTCTCTAACACCAACAGTACCAGTACGAATGCAACCACTACCGAATTTTATGTCTCTGGCTCAGCTTCTACAACTAATATCAGAGCAAATACCGGTGTAATAGGCTATCTAACCTCTGTATTCTCATCGATCTCAAATTTGTTAGTAAACGGCTCGACCACCTTACAAAACTTCACTGCTACAAATGGAACTACAACTAGCGCTACTTCTACTGGCCTTTATGTATCTTCATATTTTGCTGGAGCAGGACTCTCTACTTGTAACACAAGTTCAGACAAGCTTCTTTGGCTTAATGGCACGTTTAGCTGTGGTACCGATCAAACAGGTGGAGGTGGGGGGACTGATGTAAACTGGACCTTCTTTAATGGTAGTGGTATTCGTCTCGCGACAACTACTAACCAGGTGCTTATCGGCTTCACTTCTACTTCATCACTTTCTAAGCTCGAAGTGGTAGGAGGTGCAACATTTGATATTTCGACTACTACTAGTGCTACTACAACAAATCTCGCCGTTACCACACTTTGTCTTACGGGAGATACCTGTCGTACCACTTGGCCAACGGGGGGTAGCGGAGGTAATTCAAAGTGGGCCACTACAACTGACAATACTGGAGTTATTTTGAACAGCGCCTTCAGGGTTGGGCTTGGTACCACTACCCCAAATTGGCTGTTACAACTTGCTACCTCGACAGCTCCACAACTCGTTCTTTCAGATTCGACAGCTGGTTCTCAGGGTTGGGCGTTTAGGAATCTTGATGGGAACTTGTTCATCTCCTCAACCTCACCTACTACTTATGCTACTGGTACAACTCCTGCTATAACCATAACTAGAAGCGGTACAATCGGTTTCAATAATCAAAATCCAACAAGAAATTTGAATATAAACTCAAACGCTGGAAACAATGCATCGATAGCTATTACCGCATTGACTGGGAGTTCGTTTATTACTTTCTCTAGCGCAACTACAAACTGGAGTACAGGACTAGACCTTTCCGCTTCAAATAGCTTTAAGATATCTCATTCGAATGGTGTGGGTACGACAGATAGATTGACGATAAATTCATCTGGCTCTATTGGTATTGGTACCACAACACCCCAATGGCTTCTCCAGCTCTCTACCACCTCAGCTCCACAACTCACTCTCTCTGACTCAGCTACTCCAACAGCAAATCACTGGTCATTCAGGAACTCAGGAGGCATCTTCTACTTAGCAACTTCTAGCCCAAGCTCCTTTGCTACATCGACAGTCGCAGCTGTAACCATCGATGCTAATGGTGTTATGTCGATACCTAATTCAGCAACGACGAGCGAAATAAGGGCGAATACTGGTGTTGTTGGCTATCTTACATCTATATTCGGGTCACTAACTAATTTACTTGTGACCTCTTCTTCGACACTTCAGAACTTTACTTACACTAATGCGACTGGTACTAGTGCAACAACTACAGGTTTTGCTATATCGGGTGTTACCAGTTCAGTGCTTAAAACAAACTCTTCTGGGTCGGTTGTGCCAGCAGTTGCTGGAACAGATTACCAGGCGCTCATTTCGGCTACTTACCCAATATTGTTTAATTCAAACACTCTATCACTGGCATTCGGTACAACGACAAATAATGTTTGGGGCGGGGAACAGACCTTCACCGCATCGTCAACTCTTCAAAATTTTACGTTTACTAATGCTACTGGCACTCAAGCCACAACGACCAACTTCTACTCTACAAGTATCTTTGGTGGTGTAGGTAATTTAAACACACTTAATGTAAATAATGATGCATTGGTCGTTGACTCGGGAAAGTATGTCGGCGTAGGTACCACTACTCCGAGGTGGCTCCTACAACTCGCTTCATCAACCGCTCCACAACTAGTTCTCTCTGGTGGTGACACCTCGAATGGTTGGGCGTTTAGAAACTCAGGAGGTATCTTCTACTTAGCAACATCTAGTCCAACATCTTTTGCTACCAATACTCTACCGGTACTTTCTGTAAACTCAGGGGGGGGAGTTGGTATTAGGACAGCATCGGCTCTAAATAACTCAGCATTTAATATTGCAGTTAATGCTAGCGTAAACAACGCAACTAACGGTATACTCATGCTCGGTACGACCGCCCTCTCAAGTCCTTCTGTTAACGGCACATTCTTCGGGGTTAATGCGCCATCGACTTTCTCTGGCAATTTCCTAGACTTACAGGTTAATGGTACGAGGAACTTCTCTCTCAGTAGCTCTGGGTCCATTACTACTCTCGGTGGTGTAGCAGCACAACTCGATGGTTCGACTCTCGGCATCTACTCACCGAGTGGAGGAACAGTGACAGTGGGTAATACCGGAGATGTTTTAGCATCGAATTTGGTATTACAGGCAGGATCTGGCGGGTCTGGTAGCAACATGAGCTTCGTAACAGATGCAGTTACAAGAGCGAGTTTGAGCGTTATGGGCTTTGGTATAGGTACCACTACTCCGAGGTGGCTCCTACAACTCGCTTCATCAACCGCTCCGCAACTTACTCTTAGTGATGGTGGTGCAACCCACTGGTCATTTAGAAGCTTAGGAGGCAATTTCTACCTAGCAACTTCGAGTGCTTCAACCTTCGCTACTTCTTCAGAGGTTGCACTAGCTATTAACGCAAATGGAAATGTTGGTATTGCTTCGTCTACACCATCTTTCAAGTTAGATGTTGCGGGGTTTATTAACACAAATATGTATGGAGGATTTAAGCAGGAGGGTCATACAATACTTTTTGCTTCTACTACCAATGCATCAATCCTTCTTGGTCAACAAGCTGGTCAAAACTTGCTTGTAGATGGATTGAATAGTACGGCGGTAGGATATCAAGCCCTTAGAGTTGCTACATCATCTGATGACAACACAGCTATTGGATATCAGGCATTAACAGCAAACACTATTGGTCACTCGAACACTGCTGTTGGTAGATCTGCTCTTGCAGCAAACATTACCGGAGCTGATGGTGTCGCAATTGGCGAGTCCGCTTTGGAGCAAAACACATATGGGGCCTCGAACACAGCGGTGGGATTTAGAGCACTTAGACTGAATACAACGGGTTGGACAAATACTGCTATTGGATCTGGTGTTCTAGCTGCCAACCTAACAGGTTCATCAAACTCAGTACTAGGAGGTAATGCTTTAGGTGAGAGTATTACTGGATCTAATAATGTCGCGATCGGTTACCAGGCGCTTCAGAATAATCAATCTGCCACAAGCACTGTGGCTATCGGCTACGGTGCGGCACTCGGTGGAGCAAATTATACAAACCAACGTGGTACCTATATAGGACATAGTGCAGGCACCGCTATCCTTACTGGATCAGATAATAATACATTTATCGGTTATCAAGCTGGAAATGCTGTTACTACAGGTTCTGGCAACCTACTAATAGGCTATGATGTTGACTCTTTAAATACTGATATCAACAATTACATGAACATAGGTAATGTTATTTACGGTACCAGTATTACAGGAACAGGTACCACAACAGCAGGGTTTTTGGGTGTGGGTACCACTACACCTCGCTACCTTCTCCAGCTTGCAACTACAACCGCTCCGCAGCTAGTAATATCAGGTGAGGCCACATCGAATAATTGGGCGTTTAGGAACTCAGGAGGTAACTTCTACTTAGCCACTTCGTCACCAACGTCTTTTGCCACCTCGACCATCTCATCTCTTATGATTGATGGTACAACAGGGAATGTTGGTATAGGCACTACTACACCAGGGGCAAAGTTGAATATTATAGGAGCACTTTGTGTGGATGATTCGACACCGACATGTGCTAATGCAGAAAGAGCAGAAGGCACTATTTACTCAGTAGCGGCCTTGTCATCGTCCCTAGACTTGGCAGAGAGTTACCCAACTCGAGATATGACATTGTCTGCAGGAGAAATAGTGATGCTCGACAATACCAACCCAATGTTTGTCTCTAGAGGCTTAGCAAGCTCCACAACACCTTTGATCGGTATCGTGTCTACAAACCCCGGATTCTGGCTCGGAGGCTTCAATGATGAAGTGTTTAGACATGAGAAGAAGTTGCCCATAGCTCTCTCTGGTCGTGTACCAACTAAGGTTAACAGCGAAGGAGGGGAGATAAATATTGGAGACAGGATAGCTCTCTCATCTGTACCAGGAGTCGGCAAGAAGGCCACAAGCACAGACTACACAGTCGGTATCGCCCTAGAGTCTATGTATACCTCTAGTGGCACAATAGAGGTATTTGTTAATCTAAGTAATCCTCTGAAATCAAGAGATCTAGTAGAAGTAGAAAACAGGGTATCTGCACTTGAGCTTAACTTGTCTACTGCTTCAGTAGGCCTCCAGGTATCTACAACTACGAATAGCTCAGGCAGTTCATTAATTGGCGCTGTATTGCAGGCATTAGGGGCAACTATTTCTGACGCAATTGTAACCATAAAGAATCTAGTGGTTGAGGTTATGACAGTAGGTTCATCTGAAAACCCAACAGGAATAACGTTCTTTGATACAGTGACCGGCGAACCATACTGTTTCAGTATTGCGAACGGCTCACCAGTTACTACTCAAGGAGCTTGTGACACACAGGTTGCGGAAGGAGGTGTTGTATCAATACAAGAAGATAACACCTCAAACAATTCTTCTGGTGAGAGCCAGATAGATCAGGTGGTTGAAAATAATAATGAGACGGTACCTGCGGAAGAAAGTATTGTGGATGACGGTGAAGTAAATCCAAGTACTAATGATAGTAATGAGGTGGAAAACACTGATTCAAACACGCAGACCCAGCCAGATACCACAAGCGAGGCTGGTGTATAATATCTTATAAATGAAAACTTCTTTTTGGTTAGCAATCATTGTTCTGGGTATTTTTATACCAAAAACAGACGTTTTTGCTGCGCCATCACATGTAGCCTCAGGGTCTTTTGACTTCACACTGCCTGTTGATAATAGCCCAGTAGATTCCACATTTGATTCAGGTTCAACTGGTAGCAACAGATTCATGATCATTCATGTTGCTTATAGAAATGCCAGCGCACACGTTATCCCAGACGATGGGGTGGTATACGCTGGAGTTACTGCGACCCCTTTTGGTGCGGCAGTGGTGAACAGTCAGACATATAGCAAGGCTTTTTACATACTGTCTCCATCAACAGGTTCTAATACACTAAGAGTTGATCCGACAACTGGTGTTGGTACACAAGCGGCAGCGGTAAGTGCTTATGTATATTCTGATGTTGACCAAACCACTCCATTTGATGGTTATGTGACCAATACGGGTGTTGACGATACTGGCGAGTTAACAGTGACAAGCGCCGTTGGGGACACACCAATCTTCCTTATGAGCTGGAGAGGAGGAGGGGCTACTGGCGGCACACCAACAAATTATACTGAGCGGGTAGACAATATATTTGGTACCGGAGCGAATATCACTCTCGGTGGTGATGGGGCAGGAGCTTCCTCGGTGAACTTTGTGGGTACTGTCGACGGAGAATTTTCGAGTACTGGATGGGTAACCATGGGGGCAAATTTAAACAGCGCAACAGTCGAGATGATAAGAAGAGGGTTACTAAGAATGTATAGTAATTTGGCAGTTGTTAGAAGTGGTTTTATAAGAATAGGTAGATAGTTTTGTATGGAAGAAGATAGTATAAAGAGTTTTTTAGAGTCAATTTCTAAAAAAAATAATGTTCAAAATCATCTCGTTCAAAACAAAAAGAGCCATCGCAACTTCTTCTTGAAAAGAGTTATGTTTGGTGTGTTGGCGATCTGTGCGGTAATGCTTACTGTATATTTCGGAAAGCAGTTTTACTTGAACTTAAACTCAAGAAACTTTGATAACCAAACCTCTCTCTTGTCTAAAGTGAGCCAACTTGTTGAGGTGCCGGAAGAGGAGCCTAAAATAGTTACTGTTACTAATGCCGATTTACTAAAGGATAAAACCTTCTTTAAGGAAGCAAAGATTGGTGATAAGTTGTTAATATTTAGTTTGAACAAGAAAGCAGTTCTATATAGACCATCAACTAACAAGATCGTCTCTATCGCTCCACTAAATTAATTACCCAATCAATTTTTATTGTTCTCCCAATACGCTGCCGTATGGGCCGATGAAAGTGTTTGGAGCTAGACCGTCTACTACTGCAAAGCCGGCCTGGACTGCGTATGGCATGGTGTCATGGTATGCAGAGTTGGCGTTGAGTTCCATAGAGGTAATACCATTTAATCCACCATTCAACCCATCATTACTAGAGAGTCCATATTGAGCATTTGTGTAGATAGTTGGATTCATAGATAAGTTACTTGTCCCTCCGTGAGACGCATTAGTATAGTTAGCATCACCATGGATGAGATTGCCTGATGAATCGTAGACTCTTGCATGGAAATTGAGAGTCGTTTCCCCAATTCTATGTACTTGGAATTCAAACCTGTAGACTACACCAGTTTGTAAGTTGGGAGGACACCAATGTTGGTTTAGATAGCTGTTGTAAGTCACCGGGTCACTGGTAGAGAAGGTATAGAAGCATTGTTGCCAGGTGGTGTCGCTCAAGGTATATGTACCGAAGTTCCAGTTTGTTTGACTACCTGCATTACCATCTTGTATTGGGTGCTGACCATTGTCTGTTGGATGGTTGGGTTGGTCATGCCTGTAATAGAAGCGATAGTTGCGAGTCGTACCTATGGCCGGTATCGGCATACCAGTTTTTCTGATCAAGAAGTATCCATCGTTTGCTGTTATAACGCCCTGCCAGTTGGGTAATCTCCATTTGTATGCAGTAACTTGGAGAGCATTGGCTGTGGGGAAGCCTGTTGGTGCCGCAATGACTTGGCCACCCCTTCCACCATAACTACAAGTGATGAAACTCCATTTGCAGTTATCTGTAACAGAGTTTGCTGAATCACCCAAAGTAACCGTCCTCCAGTCACTAAAGAACACAGGAGTAAGTTGTCCTCCACCACCCCCTCCACCACCTCCAACATTATTATTCACCGTTACACTCACACCACTAGAAACAGTGGTATTACCTGCAGCATCATGAGCTCGAGCTGTAATAGTGTGAGATGCATTGGTAGCAGTAGTAGAGTCCCATGTAATAGAATATGGAGAAGTAGTATCTTCGCTACCTAAATTAGACCCATCAAGCAAGAATTGTACTCCAGACACTCCAACTGCGTCAGATGCAGTAGCACTAACAGTTACACTAGACCCAGAGACAGTAGCACTAGCTGTTGGTGCAGTGACTGATACTGTTGGTGCAGTGGTGTCAGTGGGAGATGTGACTGTTTCTCCAACGACATTGCCGTATGGGCCGATGAAGCTACCCACTGGCAAGCCATCAACCACGGCAACAGCCGCTTGGTATCCATAGTTCGTTCCGAATTCTGCAGCATTGTCATTTGTTCCAATATTTAGACCATCGGACGCACTAATGCCTCCTGTAGCGCTTGGATTGAATGTGTAACTATTGTTAAATGTCGCAAGAGACATGGATGGGTATCCTCCATAACCACCACCCATAAAGTCATCAGAATCATAGAGAACATTTCCATTAACATCAGAGATTCTTATGTAATAGTTGAATGTTGTCGATGTTCTGTAAATTATCTGCCAATCCAAGAGATACCAAGTTCCTTTAGTTAGATTTGGACCTCTCCAACTTGCTATGGCTCCTGTACCTTGAGGCAATGAATTAACTGCTGCTTCAATTTGTATTTGACCAGCACTCACTGTGTTAAGGAAATTTACTGTCCAGCTAGATTGACTGCCCGCATTACCATCTTGGAATGGATGTGTTTGGGTATCTGTCGTTGGGTAGGCCATATCGTTTCTAAAGTACAGCCTGTAGTTTCTTGGAACACCGACTTGCATTACAGGCATACCGGCTTTTCTAGTTATTCCGCCGGTAGCACCCGGTACTCGGAGAACATTTGTTAAGCCTAGAGAAAGATTTAAACCAGAATTCGCCACGACTTCATTAACGTTTCCTAAGATGCTCCACTTACCACCATCGTTTACAGACGTGCTAATAGTACCAACGGGAGCTGTCCTCCAATCGCTAAAGAACACGGGAGTATATGGTGCTCCTGTCTGACTCCCACCACCCCCTCCACCACCACCAGAAGCACTTGCAACAGAGAAGGCAATGGACTGACTAG
>CAZDDU010000007.1:0-29742 GCA_964504255.1 uncultured Candidatus Saccharibacteria bacterium
TAAACCTAAACAATGCTAACGCTTGGACAGCTCTTCAGACCTTCTCGAACGCATCAACCACCTTACTATCTTCAACTATTGCATCTACATCACAGTTGATGCTCTCCGGTGCAGCAACTGGATGTTTGACATCTACTGATGGTTGGATAACTTCAACTGGTTCTGCTTGTGGAGGCTCTGCATCATTTGCCTTCCCATGGACCACACTTGGAACAGGTGAGAATGCAACTTCAACAATCCTTTCTCTACAAGCAGGATTCCTTACGAATGCATCATCGACACTAGCTTCAACAACAGTTACAACGTTATTGGCAAATAGTGCAACAACAACTGATTTGTTTGTTTCTGGTCTCGCTTCAACTACAAACTTAAGAGCTAACACAGCATCTATAGGCAATTTGACAGTGACTTCATGTACTGGATGTGGAGGAGCAGGAGGCTCACTACAAGGTTCTTATGACAGTGGTGCAACAATAGAGACAGCGTCAAATGTTGCTGTAGTTATTACTGAGACAGGTGCAGCAGCAAACACTGGTGACTTATTGCAGCTCACTGCAAACGCAGCGACTGGAGGTACTTTCTCTGGTGATGCTCTACAGATAACCATGGATGCTGTAGACGCAAACGCATACACAGGTAATGGTTTGCATATAATTGTAGATCAATCACAGAACACCGGATCTCCGATATTAATTGAGGATGATGCTGGGGTAGATCTATTGGCTGTTTCTGAAACCGGAGGGTTAACTGTGGGTAGTGCTGCTAATGGCAGAAGTGATCTAAACATATACGGAGACCTTATTACCAAGGGTTATAACGTTAGAAAGTCTTTGGCAAACATCATTGATCTCTTTGTCTACGATACTACTCGTGACTCAGACCGTGGTCAGTGGCGCACGAGCTTAAATGTTCAAGGTACCTCTTGGTACACAGAGACTAAGGATGACGGGCCATCTGATGCTTGTGTTATTGCTACGGACGATAGGTGTGGATCGTCTGAATTCCCAAGAACGGCCATCATTGCTACTACAGCCGACGGAGTGTATATCTTTGATGCCAAGGATAACTCATTGTGGATGAAGTTCACTCAAGCAGGTACATATGCATTAGGCGCTGATACTAACAATAATCCATCTGGAGTGAGTGCGGTTAACGGTGTTGTTTATGTGGGTACGAACGGCGCCTCAGCCACAGGTATGTATGCCTTCGACTTTGCTCAAGACAGGATGTATAGATATAACACTACGAACCGTGTAGAAGCAGATACTTCAATTGGTACTAGAAACACGGCTACAACATATGCAGGTGATGCTATTACCGCACTCGCCATTCTAAACGCTACGGTAAACGATGTCTCAGCAGCTCTTATGAACGCTGGAGCAGATGCCTTCGCTAACGTGGTGACGCTGCTAACGGACGCCGGAGCTGGACCGGTAAAGGGCTTGGTGAAGATTGCTGTTGCAAACAACTCAGGTGTGTCTGTAGTCAGCCCAGTAGTGCAAAAGGTGTTTAACTACTCTGATGTTGCTAACGACGACTACTACTCGGTTTTCTTAACCTCTAGAGGTCGTATGTATGCAGCGAACTTTACACAAGCACAACTAGAAAGTTGGAGAAATGTTGATCGAGACAACACGAGTGAGGTAGCTGGTACCCCTGACAAGATTTATGACCAAGCTGTAGGTAGAGCTCCATTAACAAACGGCTCAGGTCCTACAATCATAGCCTCACCGGCCACCCTGGCGGTTGTTGAGAGGGCGTCTGGTGCCCTTGAGTCAGCTGCAGCCGGAGTGGTGGATGTTGGAGACCTGGTGTACTTTGGTACAGGTGAAGGATTTGTTGAGATACAAGACAGTGGTGGTTCGACAGTTGGTGCCAACGCAGACGGTTGGACAAGAATTACTACCACCGGCACGTCTACTCCTTGGATGCATGGGCCTGTTAGGTCAGTTTTCCTATTCGACGAAGTGGTCGGCTCTACCGACGCTATCAGTGCTGTTGGAAACGGATCCAACAGACTCGACTCAGCAGGAGCAACCAACCCAACCTTCAATGGTTTCAACGGTGTAAGAGGAGGAAGTGCGAACTTCAACAACAACTCCTACTTCTGCTCAGATGCGAATAATGATGGTACATGCGATAACGACACCGACTATAACGTTGCAGCTATATCCTTCACGGTGTCACTATGGTTCAAGCACTCCACTACTGCAGCTGCTGACACATTATTTGAGAAGTGTTTCGTGCCTGCAACAGGTGTTGCGGCCGGAGCTTGTGTCGCAGCTGGTATGACGTCCGGTGGTTTAATAACCTTCGGTATTGACGACGATACAACTTGGGCAACAGGCTCAACAACTGTTTCTATGGACGACGCTATAACAAGTACAAACACCTTCAACGATGGTAGATGGCATCATGCAATATTTACCAACACAGACACCGACATCTGTATGTATATAGATGGTAGACAGGCTGTCGCTTGTGACTCTACCTTGGCTGCAGCCGCTACCTTGGATACTGGAGCTGCGACTCTTACAATAGGAGGTCAGTGTAGTGCTGCTGCATGTGCAACGGGTGTTGCCTTCTGGGACGGAGAGGTTGATGACTTTGTATGGAGTTCTAACCTTGCAACCACAATAGGAGGTATGAATGCTGAGGCAGCAAGAAAGCTATACTTGGCAAGTGCTCAAGAAAGAGAGGTAAGAATGGCTTCTACTACTGATGCAACCACCTTCTCCTCTAACACAATTGGAGATTCTGGTGAGACTTGGAGGGTCAATGAATTTACAGGAAGAATGGTTACAATTGTTGACGGTACGGGTATAGGTCAGACTCGCAGAGTGGTATCAAACACCGCTACCGTACTCACAGTTTTCCCTAACTGGACAGTGACACCTGACGCTACGTCTGACTTCAAGGTTGATCCATCTAGACTTTATGGCTACTCAGACAATGTGACTTCTGTCGCAGTGGACTTACCACAAGCACTAAATACTCAAAGAAATAGTGTTTACGTAGGAACAAGTAATGGATCTGATGGCGGAGGAGTGACTGTCTTTACCAATAACTTGGTTACAGATTACTATCATACCGACGCAGGACTTTCGAGTGATGACTTAGGCACAGCTTGGTCGGGCACAGATGCAGACGACATACAGGCAATAGCTGCATACAATGGCACCATAGCTATCGGCTCTCTGGCTACAATAAATGTCGTTAAGCAGGACAAGAGCTTTGAGCAGACTAGGCTAGAGACGATCGGCGCGCTCAACGGTATCCAGACCGAGCTTATATCCAAGCACCTATTTGGCTCAAGCATGGAGACGTTTGGTGTTGGTGCGGGTGCTGACCTAGCTGAGTACTACTCATCATCGCAGCCACTAGAGAGAGGTGAGATTGTGACTCTTGATCCAACTAACCCACATGCAGTGCTTCGTGCAACTAAGCCTTATCAGAGCGAGGCACTTGGAGTTATTGCCACTCAACCGGGTATTATCCTAGGCCCATATGTAGACACTAGTTTCCCTGTAGCGTTGGTGGGTAGAGTGCCGGTTAAGGTGACCACTGAGAACGGTGTTATTAAATCTGGCGACAGGGTAACCTCAGCATCGCTTAGTGGTTATGGTATGCGTGCTACCAAGTCTGGCCGAGTGATAGGTGTTGCTCTAGAGGATGCTAAGCTCGATGAGTTCTTCGCCTGTCCTGACGACCCACAAGAAACTTCAGAGAAGAAGTGCGGACGGGTGATGGTCTTTGTTAACCTAGTTGATTACAATGGCGAGTCTATAGACATGCTCTTAAGCGAAATAGAAGGAGGAGTAGACTTCGTCTCTACTGATAATACCGCTACTTCTACTGCCACATCAACCACGGGTACTCTCGACCAAGAAATTGAGCTAGACAAGGATGTGAAGGTGATAAAGCTACTTAAGAGTATTAATGTCACTGGTCAAATAGACGCTGAGATACTTACAGACAGACTCTCTGCAGCGTTCGAAATCTATTCACCAAGGATTATTACTGAGGGATTAAGAACTGATTACGTGTCAGCACTATTTAAAGAAATTAACTTTAAGTCTGATGTGGTCTTCTTCGGTAGGCCATACTTCACTACAGATACAGCGGGGTTTGCATTAGTAAAAGCAGGGGACGTAAGGGTGGATGTTGTGTTTGATAGAGAATACCTGGAGACACCGGTTATCAACGCAAGTATGTCATCTAAGGATGGTCTAAGCTCTCTCAACCAGTCAGCTGCGATACAAGCCTTCTTTGGTAAGGATATTAAGTTCTTGATAACAAATGCGACAACCACAGGCTTCACTATTTATTTGAACAAGCCAGTAGACGAAGATGTGAGCTTCAATTGGATAGCACTAGCTGTGAAGTCAGCAAAAATGTTTGAGTCAAATAGTAGTTCGACACCCGCTAATGTAGTAGAGGAGAACCAGAGTCCAATACAAGATGAGGCACCTATTGTGGGTGAGACTAATGATCTGACGGAGGAGTCTCTCCCTGTTGATGTGGGGGATAGCTCGACAACAACACCTGAGGCCCTACCTCAGGATGAGGCTCCGGTATCGACAGAGGATCCTATAACCTCCCCAGTAGAAGAGATTTTGGTACCTGAAGAGGTTGTCGTGACAGATGCACCTGTGCCAGAAGAGAGTATAATAGAGTCACCAGTAGTAGCAGATGAGTCACAGCAATAAGAAACTTATAATATTGGTACCGACCGTATTTGTGCTTGGTTTACTGTTCGGGCATTTCTTAAACCTTGGTGAAGTGACCGACACCTCGAGGGAGATAAGAATGGACGATGGTGGTCTCACAAACCCCTTGCTTGAGTGTGAGGTGGCTGAGGACACTATTGCATCTAGGAAGATCGACTTCACCCCTAAGTTGAAGGAGTTTATATCAGAGATGGGTCTGGGTAGTGTTAATAACGTCTCTGTTTACTTTAGAGATCTAAACAACGGGCCTATTGTTGGAGTTGGTCACGATAACTCTTTCGCCCCAGCAAGCCTTCTTAAGGTGCCGGTACTTATTGCTTATCTGAAATGGTCTGAGGATAAAACAGGTCTTTTAGACGAGGTAATTTTGTTTGACGAGAAAAAGGATATTGATTACGAACAAATTTTCCCGCCTGAGGAAAATATAGTTGTTGGTGAGTCATATACAGTAAGAGAATTGCTTGAAAGAATGATTAAATATTCTGACAATCAGGCTCTTCTCATCCTGCATAAGAGAATACCAGTTAAATATCAGGAGGAATTGTACACACTGCTCGGAGTAGATAAAAGTATAATAACTGATCCCAAGGGCAGGATAACGGTTAGACAGTACAGTATATTCTTTAGAATATTGTTCAATTCCTCTTTCTTGTCTAGAAGTAATTCCGAGTATGCCTTAAGGTTGCTGTCGAGTATCGCTTTCGACGAAGGCTTGAGGGTTGGTGTGCCAGATAAGGTTACGGTGTCGCATAAGTTTGGTGAGAGACAGACAAGTGCGAATGAGCAGCAGATACATGATTGCGGTATTGTATATTACCCAAATCATCCATATCTATTGTGCGTAATGACAAGAGGTGAGGATGTTGATGCGCTGGTTCGAGGCATTAAGAATGTATCTTCGTTCGTTTTTGACATAATAGACGAGCAATACAGGGCAATTTGACATTTATTTAGTTATCCCGAGCATGATATTATAGTCTTATGTCTAGATTCATATACATTATTAAGAATAATATTGTCCTTGTACTTTTCGTGCTACTTGTGGCGATGACTGGTGTGTCGGCTTATCTATACAATAAGAGCGCAAGATTAAGTGCCGACCCTAGTGTCAAGGCAGAAGAGGAAGTGGCGGAGCTAGTTAAAAAAGTTGGCAAGCTGATTCTTCTTCCTGAGGACGAGACCCCGACGATGGCAACGGTGAGTGACCCCGAATTACTTAAGGACCAACCTTTTTTTGCTAAGGCGAGAGTAGGGGACAAGGTTCTCTTGTACCAAAAATCAAAGAAGGCTTATCTTTATGATCCCAAAAGTAATAAGCTCTTAGAAGTGGCACCTATTAATATTGGAACTGAGGAGAAATAAAATAGAAAATGAAAATTAAGTATTATGGCTTAACCTTATTTATACTTACTTTTATTCTTGTCGGTAGGGTAGGAGCTCAGGAGTTTAGCTCTACAAACTTCAAAGTTCTTGATCCAGTTATCAATCCCGGCGAGTACTCATCTTCCGCGAGCTTTACTTTGAGTAGCGTGCTTACTCAGCTGGGTATTGGTACATCAAGCCAGAGCACTTATAACTTGTTTGGAGGTTTCCTTTACTTCCCATTTGTCACAACACCTTCTTTATCCGCCACTCCTAGTAGCGGGCAAGTTTCTCTCTCTTGGACAGCAGCTGATGGTGTGCTCGGCTGGTCTGTGGGGTCTTACTCTGTTGGAGAAGGCGCTGCGTCAGGAGGACCATATACATACACAAATGTGGGGAATACACTGAATACTATTATAACGGGATTAACTAATGGAGTACCGTACTATTTCTTAGTTAGAGTCTTAGATACCTTCGGTAATGTGATTGCCACATCTACAGAGGTAAGCTCTACCCCAGTCGCTGGAGGCGGAGGAGGTGGTGGTGGCGGAGGAGGTGGTGGCGGAGGAGGGGGCGGAGGAAGCGCTGGGGTGAGGTTCTCTGGTAGAGCATATCCACTGAGTAGAGTTAGTATTCTTAAGGACGGTCAGATTGCTGTAACAACTATTGCGGGTCCAAACAGTAATTTCGCTGCCACACTATCTGACTTAGCTTCAGGTAATTACACCTTCTCGGTAAGAGGTGAGGACAAAAATAATCTTGTTTCTAATCCATTCGTCTTCCCAATATTTATTACTGACAATGTGATTACTGAGGTGGGGGGGATATTCATCTCACCGACTATTGCTACTGACAAGTTGCAGGTCAAGAGGGGTGACAATATAGTTATATTCGGTCAAACAGCGAATGATGCTGATGTTCTCATCAGTATTAATTCTGAGCCTGAGCATTTTGTGACAAGGAAGTCAGATAAGGACGGTATTTATCTTCTTAACTTCGACAGCTCTATTCTGGCACTCGGTAGCCACACAACTAAATCTAAGGCAAGCACTGAGGATGAGATAAGTCCATATAGCGGTTCGGTATCATTCAAGGTGGGGAATGAAAACATACTTTCTGGGCCTGTAACTTGTCAGATGAAGGCAGACCTTAACAATGATTGCAGGGTAAATCTTGTGGACTTCTCTATTGCCGCCTTCTGGTACAAGAAGAGTCTTAGCGCTACCTTTAAAGAGATCGAGAGAGCAAAGCTGAACGCAGATAGCAAGATAGATCTAGTCGACTTTAGTATAATGGCTTTCCACTGGACAGGGTAAGTATGAATAAATTTAAAGTAATAATTATAGGTTTAGCGTTCTTTGCTCCATCATTTTTGTATGGCGCAGAGGTTATTGTTGAGTCACTAAGTAATGAATATGCTCTTGGTAAGGAGTTCAATGTAGATATTTATCTAGACGCTGAAGGAGATTCGATAAATGCCATTGAGGGCAAGTTGTTGTTTGCACCGAGTATTCTACAAGTTGTGGCTATCAAGGATGGTAATTCCTCAGTTAACTTCTGGATTAATAAACCGAGCTTAACCGAGAAGAATGAGGTCAGTTTCTCAGGTGTGACTCCAGGAGGGATACGTGGTGATGATAGACATCTTTTCTCAATTGTGTTCAAGCCAATAAAGACTGGATCCTCATCTGTTCAAATTAAGGATGTTGTATCTCTCAAAAATGACGGACTTGGTACCCGTGCTTCAACTAAAGCTGGTGGTCTGTCTATTGAAGTTGTTCCAATTGTGGTAGATGTAGACTCCAATGTGGCAATCACCGACACTAGAGAGCCAGAAACCTTTTTGCCTGTAATAGGACGCGATACTGAGATATATGACGGAATGAGTTTCATTGTATTTAGTACTCAGGATAAAGAGTCTGGTATTGAGTATTATGAAGTTAAGGAGGGTGTTTTTGGTAGATATGTGAGAACGGTAAGTCCGTATGTTCTAAACAATCAAGATTTGGATAAGAAGATATATGTTAAGGCCGTTGATATGAGTGGTAACACAAGAGTGATATCCATAAGGCCTGAGAATTATAGAAACTGGTATAAACGACCTGAAATCTTAGGTATAATTGTGATAGTGATACTTGCAGCTTTTTATAATAGAAAAAAATGTTTCAATCTCGCCGAAAAATTGTAGCTCTACTTGCTGTGTTTCTGCTTGCACCTGTTTTAGCAAGTGCGGCTACGCTTAGCATTAGTCCACAAAGTGGAAGTTATGAAGTGGGTGATCGTCTCACAGTCAGGGTAGTTATGTCCGCTAATGAGGCTATTAATGCAGTCTCTGGTGAGCTAAAGTTTCCACCTTCCATGTTTGTTGTTGATTCAGTTTCGAAGTTTAGCTCGATACTAAATTTCTGGGTTAGTGAGCCGTCACATTCAAACACTTTAGGAAAAATTAATTTCGAGGGAGTTGTCCTTGGAGGCTTTCAGGGCGGAACGGGTACTGTGGTTACTGTCACTTTAAGAGCACTGAATCCTGGAAGCGGAAAAATAGATTTTGTATCAGGTCAAGTTCTAGCGAACGATGGCCAGGGAACGAATGTTACCCAGGGAACATCAGGAGCTAGCTTCAATATAACCGAGGCAACTAAGCCAAAGACACCGGAGAAGAAGGTCGAGGTAATCGAAGAGGTTGTAAAACCAGAATTAACCGCACCCGAAATTGAGTTTGTTCGTAGATATGGAGAGAAAGCGATTTCCGGTACGTCTGATTACTCTAAGGCCGAAGTTATATTGACCTTTGTAAATGATGTTGGAGTCAAAGTGTTTATCCTGGGTTCTACTGATGAGAACGGCAAGTTCTTACTCCTTATACCAAAAACTCTAAAGAGAGGGGATTATACAGTATCGGCACAAGTCGTGAAGAGAGATTCTTCTTATAGTCCTGTTTCAAACACGGTAAAAATAAAAATTGGTAACATCATATCTGACATTGGTTGGGATGCCAGGTTGGCCTTCATTCTACTTATTCTAATGCTTATTTATGTTTCTTACAGGATGAGAATGTATTTTATTAAAAATGCAAAGATGAAGTATGAGACTAGCGAGGCTAAGGACGTGGTGAAGAAATCCTTCAAAATACTTGAACAGGATATTGAAAACTCTAAAGATAATGCTAAGAATGCAAAGGACAGAGAGAATTTAAGTAATACGCTCAAGGATCTTGGCGAGGCCGAGAGCATGATAATAAAGGAGATTAAGGATATTGAGAAACAATGATAAAGAAGTATTTAGGGTTTCTGTCATTCATAACAGTCCTGACATTCTCACCCCTCCTAGTTGGAGCACAGAGCGTTAGTGTTGATGCATCTAGGCTCATTAGAAAACCAGAAATAACCCTTTCTCCGAGAAGCGGAAGCTTTATTGAGGGTTCAACTTTTGATGTGCCGATATTGCTTAATACTAATGGGGTTAGTATTAACAGTCTCGAGGTTAGACTTAATTTTGACAGGAATAAACTCGAGATAGTAAGACCGACAGGAAGTGAGTCCATCATTGGTGTTTGGGTTGAGCCACCAAGGTTTGATAACAAGAACGGTACCGCTAGTTATGTTGGGGTAATAACAAATGGTATAACAACGAATTCCGGACTTATTGGTACGGTTACTTTTAAGGCTAAAAGTTCAGGTAGAGCAGTGGTCTACATAGGTTCTGATTCGAAGGTTTTGATAAATGATGGTCTTGGTACTGAGATTGAGTCTGAGTTTGGTCGCTCTGAGTACAGTATTTTAGTCAAACCTCCTGAAGGTGTTAAGGTTTTTTCTGATACACATCCATTTCAAGGTCAGTGGTATAACAATAACAGTCCTACGATCTCCTGGGAAAAGGATCTTGGCGTCGAGGGCTTTAGTTATGTTATAGATAATATTCCATCGACTGTGCCTGATAATAAGATAATTTCTCAGGATACAACCACTGCTTACGAGAACCTTGCTGATGGTTTGTGGTACTTTCATATAAAGGCAAGAAAGAATGGTGCATGGAGCAACACCGGGCATTTCTTAGTGAGGATAGATACTAATCCTCCTGCCAGATTCAAGCCTGATATTTCTTATCTGACTACTAAGGATAGGATTGCAGACAAAACCCTGGTATCTTTCTTCACTACTGATAACTTATCAGGAATAGATAGATATGAGGTTGGTGTTATAGATAAATCAGACACCTCAAATGCGTCACCTATCTTTGTCGAAGTCGAGAGCCCTTACCAAGTACCTGTATCAGGCTCTGGGTATATGAATGTAATGGTTAGAGCCGTAGACGGTGCGGGAAATGTGGTTGATGTTAGTTTGGATATCGAACCGCAAACTTTTGTAAACAGTTTCTTTAAAAGCAATTGGTTGTTATTAGTACTCATCTTACTAGCAGTACTCATAACTGGTTTTGTCACAAATTATTTTGTTGGACATCATGTATTGAGGCACTTAAGGAGAGCATTAGAGTTTATAAAAAGAGATGCAAGGAATGATCAAGCGCAGGAGGGTGCCGGAATTGATAATATTAATGAGCCAAAACAATAAATGTCAGACTTAAAAAATGATACTGAGCTAAAGAAAAGACTGACTCCAGAGGAGTATCAGGTATTGGTTGAAAGGGGTACGGAAGCACCTTTTTCAGGGGGGTATCTGAATACCAAAGACCACGGAATGTATAAGTGTAAGGTGTGTGGGAATGAGCTCTTCTCCTCGGAGGCAAAATTCGACTCGGGGACTGGGTGGCCTTCTTTCGATAATCCAGCAAACACAAAGAACGTTATCCTAGAAGAGGACAATAGTTTCAACATGCATCGTACAGAGGTTAGGTGTGCCAAGTGTGGAGCTCATTTGGGGCATGTATTTGATGATGGTCCGACTGGTACTGGGAAGAGGTACTGTATCAACTCAGTTTGCTTGGACTTGCAAAAATAAAAGGATTGTGCTATAATAACTGGTGATGTAAGTTTCTCGTAAGTTTCCGGGCTGTGCCTAGAACGTAAAGAGAATCGCTGGCGCTTACATGTTTAATATTCAGGCCAGCATTAAAGTAGATGTCAACAAAGCTTTACGTCGGAGGTATTCCTTACACTTCGACAGAACAGAACCTTAAGGATGCTTTCGGCAAGGCCGGAAACGTTCTCTCAGCTTCGATCATTATTGATCGCATGACTGGTAGATCTAAGGGATTCGGTTTCGTCGAAATGTCTAATGATGATGAGGCTAACGCCGCAATCAACATGTGGAACGGTCAGGATTTTGATGGTCGCAAGCTCACAGTCAATGTGGCTCGCCCATTAGAGCCTCGCGCTCCAGGCATGAATCGCCGCCCAATGTAATATTGGCGAAAGCCAATGTTCGTTCAAAAACTCCGCTTCGGCGGGGTTTTTGTTTTATACTATTACTATGCATAAGAAAGCCTTGCTGCTTGTAGCTCTGTCAGGGCTCTTGTTTGTTAGCCTCAAGTACTTCAACTCAGGTTGTGATTGTAACGTCGTAGAGAGAGTGACTATTGGTGACACTTATATTAAGGCCTTTGTTAGTGACACAGAGGATGAGAGGTCCCAAGGTCTTTCTGGCAGAAGTGGGTTAGAGGAGGGTGAGGGAATGCTCTTTGTTTTCGAATACCCTGCAAGATACGGCTTCTGGATGAAGGAGATGAACTTCGCTATCGATATCATCTGGATCAGTGCTGAGAAAGAGGTTTTGGCAATAGAAAAGGGACTAGAACCGAGTACTTTCCCCACAGTCTTCTACCCACCAGATAAGGTTCTTTATGTTTTGGAGGTGCCATCTGGTTTTTCCGACACGGCAAAAATTGAAGTGGGGCAAACTCTCTCTATCGGACAGTAATTTCTATTAAGGACATACACTTTTCACACCTTAGTTTAAAGCTTTTTTGGGAGGGATCTTTACACATCTCGGAGAATATTTGTAGTGAGAAAAGAAAAAGTTATCCACAGGATTTTAGAGGATTGTTTACATAAAATTACTCTAAATAACTGAGTAATTTATATGGTCATATATGTAACAAGACGAGATGGAACGAAGGAGCCCTGGAATGCTGATTACATTAATAAATCTATCGAGAGGGAGACTAAGGGTTTAGCTGACCCTATATCCAAGGTTATCCAGATTGCTAATGACACTCGTCTTACCGTCTATGATGGTATTACCACCGATGAGATGGACCAAGCGACTATCAATGCTGCTGTACAAAACATCAAGGATGACCCAGCTGAGTACGATAAGATAGCCACTAGACTCTTGCTCAAGACCATCTACAAGAAGGTGGTGGGTCATTACAATTCAGACGATAAGGAGGCGCTCAAGATTAAGCATAAAGAAGGGTTTATAAGGTTTGTTACTGAGGGTGTAGAGCAGGGTAGGCTTCATCCAAACATGGCGTCCAAGTTCGACCTCGAGCGTCTCTCACTTGCTTTGAAGATTCAGCGAGATGATCTCTTTTTGTACTCAGGACTAGATGGATTGCTTAACCGTTATGGCATGAAGGATGTTAGCCAGAAGCCACTAGAGACTCCTCAATACATCTTTATGCGTATCGCTATGGGACTCTCGTACAACGAGGCGGATCCAACCGCTTGGGCTATTCGCTTCTATGACAAGATGTCGAAGCACGAATACATTGCTGGAGGTTCAACGAATCTTGGTGCAGGGACAGTACGTGCAGCACTCTCAAATTGTTTCCTACTTGAGATTCATGACAACATGGAACACATCGCCAAGTCGGTTTCTGATGTAATGCTCCTCTCAAAGGGCTCTGGTGGACTTGGTGCATCTGTGACCAAGCTCCGTGCGGCAGGCTCACCACTTAAATCAAACTTTGGTGGAGTCTCTACCGGTCCAACCACATTTGCAAAGATTATTGATACAGCAATACGCGCAATACAGAGAGGAGGAAAGAAGAAGGGTGCTCTAGCCTTCTACATGGAGAACTGGCACCTCGACTTCCCAGAATTTTTGGACTGGAAGCATAATGCAGGAGACGATTATCTCCGCATGAGAACAGCAAATACTGCGGCCTTCATTTCTGACGAGTTTATGAAGAGGGTGCAAGCAGGAGACGAGTGGTATTTGTTTGACCCTGCAGAGACCCCTGACTTGAATGAGACTTATGGCAAGGTTTTCTCCAAGCGTTACGCGGAGTACATAGAAATGGCAAATAAGGGTGAGATCAGAGCCTTTAAGAAAATGCCAGCTCGAGAACTCTGGAGGAAGACCCTTGTTGCTCTTCAAACCACTGCGCACCCATGGATTACTTGGAAGGATCCAATTAATCTTCGTGCCTTAAACAACAATACAGGCACTATCCACATGTCGAACCTGTGCACAGAGATCTGTCTCCCACAGGACAAGGATAATATCGCGGTATGCAACCTTACCTCACTTAACCTTGCTGCCCATGTATATGAGAAGCAGGTTAATTGGCAGAAGCTAGAGGAGTCGGTACGCTTGGCAGTAAGACAGCTCGACAACTTGATCGATATAAACAAGCTCCCAGTGCCTGAGGCAGAGAAGTCAGATAAGGAAAACCGTGCAGTCGGTCTGGGTGTCATGGGTCTTGCAGATGTCTTCGAGAGACTTGGTCTCGCTTATGACTCAGAGCATGCATACAACTTTACCGATAGGATTTTTGAATTCGTTTCTTATATGGCGATAGACGAGAGCGCTAACTTGGCAGCCGAGAGAGGTGTGTACAAGAACTTCGAAGGCTCTAGGTGGTCGAAGGGTATGGTGCCATTCGATACACTAGAAGTTCTAGAAGAGAGAAGAGGTAGATCTCTCACTGTGGATAAGACCAGTCACCACCGAGGCCTCGATTGGAATATATTGAGAGAGAAGGTAAAGAAGGGTATAAGGAATGCCACTCTCATGGCTGTAGCACCGAACGCAAACATCGGACTCGTCGTGGGTACTGTTCCTGGTATAGACGCTCGCTTCTCACAAGTGTTCTCGAGGAACAAGATCTCCGGTAAGTACCTAGACATTAACCACAACCTTGTTAGAGACCTAAAGAACATGGATCTGTGGGATAAGGTTAAGGGTATGATCATCGAGCTACAGGGAGACATATCATCGATACCTGAAATTCCAGACCACATTAAAGCGATTTATAAAACTTCTTTCACCACCTCTCCGTATGCTTATATAGAAGTGGCAGCTCGTGCACAGAAGTGGGTTGATCAAGCGCTCTCAAGAAACATGTATCTTGAGACTAGAGACATTGACGAGACTATGCACTTGTACGAAACTGCGTGGGAGAAGGGTGTTAAAACCACTTACTATCTCCACATGAAGCCTCGCCATACTGCGGAGCAGTCCACTGTGGCAGTCAATAAGGCTGTAACGATGGGTAAGAGAGGATTCGCCGGACTTAGCTCAATTCCCAAAATTGAGCCCGAAGTAGCCAAGATCCCCGTGTGGAACCAGCCTGTTATTCAACCAAAGTTAATAGACACTGCACCAGTAATAAAGAAGATAGAAAAACCAGTTGAGTCAGGACAAGTAATGATGGTGGAGAGCCGTGAGGTAGAAAGGGTTGAGGCGAGACCAGTAGCTCCTAAGTCTCAACTTACTGTGCACTTACCAGATGATCCAGCGAACGCAAATATCTGCGACGACTGTCAATAAATTAATTAACCAACATGCTAGTAGGAAAAGCGTCTCCAGACGACATGAATTTGCATCCCATACGCTATCAATGGGCGTATGACTTATATAACCAAGCAGTGAGGAATACCTGGTTCCCTCATGAAATTGCTCTCAAGGAAGACCTCGACGACTGGGCCAAGATGACTGAGGACGAAAGGCATGCGGTGAAGTTCCTCATGGCATTCTTCAACCCAGCGGAACTTATTGTGAACCGCTCTATCGCTCTAGGTATTTATCCTTATCTCAAGAGCCCTGAGTGTCATTTGTACCTAGCCAAGCAGATGTGGGAAGAGGCGAACCATTGCGTGGCCTTCGAGTACGTGCTTGAGACCTTCCCCTTCGACAGAGAAAACATCTTCAACCTGCATCTCTCAGTTCCTTCGATGACTGCTAAGGAAGCCTACATTAATAAGTATATGAAGAGGATGACTGAGGACAGCTTGGATATTGAGTCAGTAGATGGCAAGAAGGACTTCATCAGGAACCTTGTGGCCACAAACATTGTGATGGAGGGTGTATGGTTCTACTCGGGCTTCATGGTGGCACTCTCCTTCAGACAGCGTAACCAGCTTCGTAACTTCGGCTCGATGATTAATTGGGTGCTTCGTGACGAGTCACTGCATCTCAAGTTCGGCATGAACTTGGTCCATAATATTCTGGAGGAGAATCCAGAGTTACTCACTGAGGACTTTGCTAACGAGATCAGGGATATTGTTGTCGAGGGTGTGAACTTGGAGACTGCATACAACAAAGATCTATTCCCACAAGGAATCTTGGGACTCAATGCGGACTATGTGAATCAGTATGTGCAGTATGTGGCCGACAGGCGTATGGAGGAGCTGGGACTTCCAAAGTACTACAACGCTACGAACCCAGCCAAGTGGATGTCTACAGCGACCGATGTGTACGAACTAGTGAATTTCTTCGAAGCGCAGAACACCTCATACGAAGTAGATGGTCACTCTGCTGCAGTTAAGAAGGATGCTCTTGATGGTCAGTCAGAGCCAAGAAAAACTCCTGATGCACCGACAATTCCTACAGGAGTAGGGGAGTAACTGGTGGTACAATAATAAACATGAAAATAAGAGTAGCAATCAACGGAGCCGGCCGTATCGGCAGAGCGTTTTATAAGCTTGCGAGAGAGAACAAGAAGTTGGAGGTGGTGGCAATGAATGACTTGGGTGATATTGCGAACATTGCGTATCTTCTTAAGTACGACACCACTTACGGCCAGAGTGGACTAAAGATCGAAGTGAAGCCAGATAACTCAGCTCTCATCATTGATGGTGAGGAAGTTAAGTTCGTCCAAGTGCGCGAGGCTAAGGACTTGCCTTGGAGAGAGATGAATATTGATGTGGTTGTAGAGTCTACTGGTCTCTACACCAGTTACGAGAAGGCTAAGGCACACTTAGACGCAGGAGCGAAGAGAGTGGTGGTGACCGCTCCTATGAAGGATGACCCGATCCCAGGTATCGAGGGCGCTACTGTGCTTATGGGTATCAACGATGATAAGCTCGCCACATGCCAGATCACTTCTAACGCATCTTGTACAACGAACGCAGCATCTCCAGTATTAGCAATTCTTGACGAAGCACTAGGAGTAGAGAAAGCGATACTAAACACTGTACATTCATACACAGCATCACAGTCTATAGTGGACGGTCCAAACAAGAAGGATTGGAGAGAGGGTAGAGCAGCTGCGCAGAACATTGTACCTTCGTCTACTGGTGCAGCTATTGCTGTGGGTAAGGCTCTAACTCAGCTCGACGGCAAGTTCGATGGTATATCTATCCGCGTTCCTACGGTAGTTGGTTCTATTGCAGACATTACCTTCATCGCCAAGCGTGATACGACAGTTGAGGAGGTAAACAAGATTATGACCGAGGCGGCTAAGACAGACAGATGGAAGGATATATTTGAAGTAACAGATGAAGAGATTGTCTCTTCTGATATCAAAAACGCAGCCCATGCCTCTATCGTTGATCTTGCTATGACTCGCGTAGTTGGTGGCAACTTGGTGAAGGTCCTGGCTTGGTATGACAACGAGATGGGGTACACCCACACACTAGTGCAGCATGTGGTTAAGTCAGGCAGCCAAATAAAATGATTCGACAGGCTCATCACAAGTAATATGAAAATATTTGTAGCATCAGATCATGCTGGGTTCGGGCTGAAACAGAAAATGATTCCATTTCTTCAAAGTCTTGGACATGAGGTGGTGGATAAGGGGGCAAATGAGTATGACGAGGCAGATGACTTCCCAGACTTTATCTCTCAAGTTGCTCGTGAGATCTCGATGAATCCAAATAATGCTAAGGGTATTGTGATGGGAGGTTCTGGGCAGGGTGAGGCTATGCTTGCGAACAGATTCAAAAATGTTCGGGCTACTGTCTACTATGGTGGAGGAAAGTCCTTGGTCGAGGAGAACGACTCTATCATCAAGCTCTCAAGGGATCACAATGATGCAAACATCCTTTCGATCGGAGCCAGGTTTGTAACAGATGACGATGCTATGCGAGCAGTCCACGAGTGGCTAGAAACCTCATTCTCAGGTGATGATAGACATGTTAGACGCATTGCTAAGTTCGACAGAGCTACACATGAGTGAGGTCTTGCCTGCAATTTTGCCAGAGAGTGCACAAGATTTGGTGGATAAAGTAGCGCTACTTCCAAAAGAAATTGAAATCCTACACTTAGATGTTTTGGAGAGTGATGTCTGGGCTCCGATAAACAAGGACTTTGAAGTGCACTTGATGGTCGCATACCCAGAGGATCTAATAGAGAGATGGATTGATCGCGGAGCGAAGAGAGTTTTGGTTCACAAGCTCACTCCTAAGATATTGGAACTCAGAAGCAGAGTAGAGCTCGGGCTCGCTATAGAGTTAGATGTGCCACTCGAGTCAGTGTGGAGTGAAATTGCTCAGGTGGATTTCGTACAGATTATGTCTATCGCGACAATTGGTGCGCAAGGACATCCATTTGATGCTCTGGCATTTGATAGAATAAGAGAAGTGAGGAACAAGTTCCCCGATATGATAATCAGTGTCGATGGTGGAGTGAGTGTGGAGAATTACCAAATGCTAAGAGAGATGGGAGTTAAGAGGTTGGTTGTAGGATCTCATTTTAATGAACTATGGAGCTTACTGACGAAAAGATATTAGACATAGAGAAGGCGGCGAACGACATCCGTATCTCTATTATAGACATGCTTCTCGAAGCCAAGAGTGGTCACACTGCAGGTCCTCTTGGTATGGCAGATATTTTTTCTGTCCTCTACTTCCACACTCTTAAACATAAGCCCAAGGATCCTAAATGGCCTGAGAGAGACAGAGTGGTGCTCTCGAATGGCCACATCTGTCCAGTGCTCTATGCCACTATGGCTCATGCAGGGTACTTCGAAGTGGAGGAATTAAAAACACTTCGCAAATTCGGTTCCCGTCTCCAAGGTCACCCACACAGAGACTTCCTCCCTGCACTTGAGACTAGTTCTGGACCACTCGGCTCTGGACTCTCACAAGCAGTGGGTATGGCCATAGCTGATAAAATGGATCACAAGGATGGTGAACGGAGAATATATTGCATGCTTGGTGACGGAGAGTTGGATGAGGGACAGAACTGGGAGGCCGTCATGCTCGCGGGTAAGAACAGGCTAAACAACCTTGTAGCAGTTGTGGATAGAAATAACATCCAGATAGACGGCTTTACCGAGGATATCATGCCTCTCGAGTCGCTCTCTGATAAGTGGAGAGCCTTCAATTGGTTCGTTATAGAGATTGATGGACATAATATAGAAGAGATTGCCGATGCGTTTGAGAAGGCTAAGGCCATATATGAGCATCCAACAGTAATAATTGCCCACACTATCCCAGGTAAGGGGGTGAAGGAGTTCGAGCGTGACTATCGCTGGCACGGCAAACCACCAAATGCAGATGAAGCTAAGATGGCTCTACAAGAACTCCGCACCTTGGGTGGAAAAATTTCTAGCGAACATCAATAAAATGGAAAATAAAACAACAATTAAGAGAATGAAGGGATTATTGCAAATAATTTTTGGTGTTCTGGCAATTATGTTTGGAGTAGTATATTTCGTTGGATCATCTATTGGCTGCGCTTTTGGTGGATGTAACTTCCTTGTTTTTATCACAAGGCCATTGGCTTTAATTATTATAGGAAGTCTCTTTATTTATTTTGGCACGAAGATAAGAAGGGAAACATTAGATGCATCAAGTAAGGTGCCAGTATTAGGAGTTCACTCGACGGCACCTACTTCTATGGTGGTATACAAGGCGCTTTGCTTCGTTGCGATAATTGCTGGAACATTTGGTCTTATTTCTTTGTTTGATTTTCTATATGTGGACAAGAGCATTATTTGGCTGAGAGTTGTTCAATATGGTGTAAGTGTAGTCTATTGGTTTTTTGTAGCTTTCTGGAGCTATCGAGTTGGATTTATTGAGTCAAACGAGAACCTGCTCACCGTGAACCAAAAACTTACTCGAATTATTTTCTGGGTCACTCCATTTATGTTTCTGTTTAAGACATCTATATATTTTTTGAGTGGATACAGTGTTAATAATATTATTCAATTAGAGTCCTGGTCATTTATTTTGTACATAATCGTTTTGGTTGTGTCGTATAAGAAAAGTATCCAGAACAATGCTTAATTCAAATTTAAAACTGAATACGAAGATGTTCGACAAAGACCCCGCCACCGGCGTGGCAAGTGTTCTAGAAGTACCAATACGCAAAGGTTTCGGCGAAGGGCTTGTCGTTGCAGGGGAGGAGAATCCTCAAGTTGTAGCTCTCTGCGCTGACCTCACAGAATCTTCGCAGACACTGGCCTTCAAAGAAAAGTTCCCTAATAGATTCGTCGAGATAGGAGTAGCAGAGCAAAATTTGGCGAGTGTAGCATCTGGTATGGCAGCGATGGGGAAGATCCCCTTCATCACCTCATATGCAATGTTCTCCCCAGGACGCAATTGGGAGCAGATTCGCACCACTATTGCTTACAACAACAGGCCGGTGAAGATTGCTGGCTCTCACGCAGGGATATCAGTCGGTCCAGACGGTGGTACACATCAAGCTATTGAAGATATTGCTATTACTAGAGTCATCCCAAGAATGGTGGTGATCTCACCATGTGATGCCATTGAGGCGAAGAAGGCGACAATAGCACTAGCAAAGACTGATACCCCTGTGTATCTCCGTCTCGCGAGAGAGAAGACTCCTATTATGACGACTATTGATACTCCTTTCGAAATTGGTAAGGCACAAATTGTTTGGGAATCGAAGTCCCCAAAAGTTGGCATTATCGCTACCGGAGCACTGCTATATAAAGCCCTTGAAGCAGCCAAAGAATTGGAAGGTAAAGTAGAAGTAGAAGTGATGAATTTGTCGACCATAAAGCCCCTAGACGAAAAAGCTGTTATAACTTTGGCCAAGAAAGCTGGGAAGATTATTACTGTCGAGGAGCATCAAGTACACGGAGGTATGGGCTCTGCTGTAGCTGAGTGTCTAGCAGTAAACTACCCAGTACCAATGAAGTTCATTGGTGTACAAGACGAATTCGGCCAATCAGGTACCCCAGAAGAATTAATAGAACACTATGGTATGGGCAAGAGCGCAATTATAAAAGCCATTAAGAGCCTAATTTCATGAGCATAGAGTCACCACAAAATGAGTCTGAGGTTTTGATGGGTAGGTTAAGAGATACCATTGAGTTAAATGAAAAGAACAAGGAAGCGCTTATTATCGCCAGAGCTAATACAGCAGAAGCAAGAGCTCAGTTGAATGACTCTGGATTCGAAAGAACTAGGGATTCTAAGTTGTCCGCATTAGAAGCGGCAGAAGAGATTGTGAGTGGACTAAATGATGCAATTATTCAGAATGAAAAGATTATTAGAGAGTACAAATCACAATTAGAAGCACTAGGCATATCCATCAGCTAGATCATCTTGGATTTGAACTCTTCAGGGGCGTTCTTTAGCTTGTCTTCGATCTCTTTCCTTGTGAGTAATCCTTTTTGTGCACCGATTTGTTGTACCACTGAAGCAGAGTTTATTGAACCCCACTTGAGAGCAGTTTCTAAATCTTTTCCTAGTGCTAGTGCTCCTACTGTGGTAGAGGCAAAGGCGTCTCCTGCTCCAGTGCGCTCGAATGGCGGTTTTTCATCTGGATAAATTGGTTGGAAGATAACTTCCTCACCCGCATAAGCATATGTGCCGTTGTGTCCGTCTGTCAGTACTACAATCTTAGGTCCCAATGTATGCACACGCTTTATTAATTCTTTAACACCAAGAGTCTCTACTCCTAGTATTCTTTCTGCTTCAGCAATGTTACAGAAGAAGACAGTTGTTCTCTTATATATATCCTTTAGTTCCGTAGTACCAAGCTTCATTTGGAAAGTGCCTGGCTGGAAGGCTAGTGATACACCAGGGTTCATTACTAAGTAGGCGGTAAGTTCCTTGTGATAGTCGAGAGTACTCTCACCTAAGGAAGAGAGGTAGAGCCACTTTGGAGCCTTGAAGTCAGGAAATTTGTATTTATACTCCTCGTGCTTGACCAAGATGGTGCGGTCGTCCTTGTACCAGAGGACATAATGACTGTTCGTTGTGGTGCCCTTGTGAGTCGTGAGGAGGCTCGTGTCTACACCCTGTGCCTCGAGAGCAGCAATACAATCCTTGCCATCCTCATCATCACCTAGGTTTGATATGAGTGCTGATGAGAGACCGAGACGAGCAGCAGAGACTGAGGCATTTGGGCTGTTCCCCACAGCGTGGATCACCGTAGCTGACTCGAAAGGGATCTTCTCTCCGAAGGCCATACAGAGAGTACTGTGTTCCTTGTCCACTTCCTTGACCTCAGCCTCCTTTAGACGGATAAATGTGTCCTTAACAATGTCTCCAACAGCGATAAAATCATGCATGATACAATTATACCCATGAATACAGAAGCAAAGACTTTAAAGCAGTGGATAGCATGGGCAGAGGAGAAGGGTGTGGCGATAGGACACTTCAACGTTTCTGACTCGGAGGGGTTCAACGCTGTGGTAGATGCGGCGAAGGAGTTACAAGTACCAGTGATTATTGGAGTGTCTGAGAAAGAAAGAAGTTTCCTCGGAGTCGCGGAGATCAGAGCTCTAGTACAAGTGGAGAAGGACAAGGGTTTGCCTGTGTACTTAAATGCTGATCACACCTACTCAGTTGAGGCTTCTAAGGAAGCAGTTGATAATAAGTTCGATGAGGTAATTATCGACGGTGCAGAGAAGCCATTCTTCGAGAATGTCATGATGACCAAGGAAGTAGTGCAATACGCGAGAGAGAATTGCCCTGGGATGCTTGTTGAAGGCGAATTAGGCTTTATTGGTTCTGGTTCTATGCTTAGAGATGAAATACCTGACGGTGTTTCCGTAGAGACTCAAACATCAGTAGAAGATGCGGTGAAGTTCGTAGAGGAGACTCAAGTAGACCTCTTTGCACCATCGGTAGGGAACATCCACGGTCTTATCAAGAGCGGTGAACCAGAACTCAATATTAAGAGAATCAAGGAGATCGCCGAGGCGGTGAAGATTCCTCTCGTACTCCACGGTGCATCTGGTAACACAGATGAAGAGGTTGGTAAGGCTATAGACGCTGGTATCCGTATCGTCCATATCAACACCGAACTTCGCCAAGCTTACAAGAAGGGACTAGAGAAAGGGATGTCTACAGACGAGCTAGCACCATATAAATTCATGGCTGAGGGAGTAGAAGAGATGAAGAAGTTGGTAATGCAGAAATTAAAAGTTTTCAACAAAATGAATGCTTAAGGAAGAAATACAAAAGTTCTTTAAGGGGGATGTAGTGGATGACGAGGAGACACTGACTAAATACAGTAAGGATGCATCGCTCTTTCTAGTACGACCCAAGCTTATTGTTTATCCCAAGGACAGTGAGGATATAAAAAACTTGGTGAAGTGGGTTGGAGAACACAAAGAGAGCGATCCAACTCTCTCTATTACTGTGCGTGCTGCGGGGTCGTGCATGTCTGGCGGACCACTTAGCGAGTCAATCATTGTTGATGTGATGAGATATATGAATAAGGAGTATGGAATAGAGAATAATGAAATAAGGGTACAACCAGGAATGTTTTATAGAGACTTTGAGCCTAAGACCTTGGAGAAGGGGCTAATACTGCCTTGCTATACCGCTTCAAAGAACTTAAACGCCATAGGAGGAATGATAGGTAACAACTCTGCCGGAGAGAAGACTCTACGATACGGCAAGATGGAGAATTATGTAATTGAGTCAAAAGTCATTTTCGCTGATGGTAATGAATATACAGTTAAACCACTAGAGAAGAGTGAGCTCGATAAGAAGATGAAGCAAAAGGATTTTGAAGGTTTGATATACAAAAAATTGTTTAGCTTAATAGAAAATAATAAACAGATAATAGAAGGGGCTAGACCCAAAGTTTCTAAGAACTCTGCTGGTTACACTCTTTGGAATGTCTGGGATGGAGATAAGTTTGATCTCAATAAACTTCTTGTAGGAGCACAGGGGACTCTCGGTATTACTACAGAGGCAAAGTTGAAACTGGTTAAGGTAGAACCGAAGTCTAGACTCTTCGTCATCTTCCTCCCCAACTTGAGCCACTTGGCAGAGCTTATTAACGATGTGTTGCCAACGAATCCAGATTCTGTAGAGACATATGACGATGCAACGATGAAGCTCGCTTTCCGCTTCTTCCCCGAGATGCTCCGCACTATGAAGGCTAAGCACTTTTTCAAACTAATATTTAGCTTCATACCCGAGGCGTTTATGATGCTCCGTGGTGGAGTGCCAAAGCTTATTGTGCTTGTTGAATATACTGGTACCACCGATGAAGAGATAGAGAATAAGATGCAAGACCTAAAGAAGAAGATTGCTCACCTACATTTCGTAGAACGAGAGACAAGATCAGAAGAGGAATCGAATAAGTATTGGACTATCAGGCGTGAGAGTTTCAACCTACTTCGTAAGCACATCAAGGGGTTGAGGACAGCACCCTTTATAGATGATGTGGTGGTGAAGCCAGAACATATGCCCGAGTTCCTACCAAGGATGAGACAGATCTTGGATAGTTACAAAATGGTCTACACAATTGCTGGACACGCGGGTAATGGTAACTTCCACGTTATACCACTTATGGATATGAAGAACAGAGACAATGTGAGAGTTATTAAGGAGGTAGGGGAGAAGGTCTACAACTTGGTCAAGGAGTTCAACGGGTCCATTACCGGCGAGCACAATGACGGTATTGTGCGTACTCCATACTTAGACAAGATGTACTCATCAGAAGTTCTAAACCTATTCAAGGAGACCAAGGAAATATTCGATCCACAAAATGTCTTAAACCCAGGCAAGAAGGTTAATGGCACTATAGAGTATATGGAGAAGCACTTAGCGATTGAGTAGGGAATTGGGGGTTGATTTTGGTCTCATTTTGGGTAAAATGGGGGAATGACAAAGCTAAAGGTAGAAATGAGGGACAAGAGCGTTAAGCTTGATCTCTTGAGGAAGGAGGGCAGACTCCCTGCAGTCTTTTACGGTAAGAAAGAAGCTAGTACCCCTATTTCAGTCTCAAAGATCGACTTTCTTAAGGCGTGGAAGGAGGCTGGAGAGTCTACTGTTATCAACCTAGAGACCCCAAACGGCGTAGTAGAGAGTCTTATCCACGATGTGGACTTTGACCCTGTTACAGGTAACCCCCGCCACGCTGACTTCTATGTATTCGAGAAGGGTCATAAGGTTAAGATCGACATACCTCTTGAGTTCGTAGGTGTATCTGCGGCAGTGAAGGATCTTGGAGGTATTTTGGTCAAGGTTATGCATGAAGTTAAGGTTGAGGCACAGCCTAAGGACCTTCCTCACAATATCGAAGTAGATATTTCATCTCTGACCTCTTTTGACTCACAGATTATGGCCAAGGATTTGGCCCTTCCTAACGGAGTTGAACTCGTTGAGAATGGCGAGGAGGTGGTGGCCTTGGTCTCAGCTCCTCGTGAGGAGAAGGAGGAGGAGTCTAAGCCAATAGACCTCTCGGCAATTGAAGTAGAGAAGAAGGGTAAGGAAGAAACGGAAGAGGCTCCTGCCGAGGAAACAAGATAATATTCATTCCGGGTTACCGGAGTATCTGAATGCACCTTTTTAGACAAATGATCTTTGTGTCACTCGTGGTTGCAAGCTTTTTCTTTGCGACTGGTTTTCGTGTTGCCACTGCTCAGACTGACCCTTGTAATGGAAATATCGTTGGCAAGACTAACTCACAACTCCAAGCTGATTTAGAGGCATGTAATGCCGAGATAGCAAAGTGGACAGAGGTTTTAAATAGCACCAAGAAGAATACCGCATCTTATGCGACTGAGGTGTCGAAGCTCACCGCCAAGATCAATGCCGCACAGGCGACTATCAAGTCGAAGACAATTGCTATCACCAATTTGAACAACAACATCTCGAAGAAGCAAAGCGAGATCACAGACCTAGAGACCCAGATAAAAAACGATATTGACCATATAGCCGAGATCATAAGGAAGACGAATCAGATAGACTCATACTCAGTAGTCGAATCACTCTTTTCAGAAAAGGATTTGTCCGAGTTCTTTGTTGATGTGGACACTTATGCATCTACAAGATCAGCACTTAAGACGGTACTTGATAACCTTAGAGGGGTGAAGAGTGTGACCGAGGAGGAGAAAGCCAAACTCGCTAAGGAGAGAGACCTCCAAGCAGCTGCCAAGGCAGAGATAGAGGCAAACAAGAGAAAGGTTGAGGTCGATCAAAAGACTCAGAAGACTTTGCTCACCCAGAGTCAGAACCAAGAGAAGGCTTTTGCCAGTCTTGTCGCTGACAAGCAGGCCAAGGCAGCGGCTATCAGAACCGCCCTCTTCGGTCTCAGAGACTCTGCAGCCATACCCTTCGGTACAGCACTTGCATATGCGCAGGACGCTGGTACGAAGACAGGGGTTAGGCCAGCATTAATCCTTGGTATCCTACAGCAAGAGTCTAACTTGGGGGCGAACGTTGGTACTTGTGTTATTACTGACCTTTCTTCAGGACAGACCAAGAGTGTGAACTCGGGCAGAGTCTTTAGTAATGGTATCCATCCCACCAGGGACTTGCCACTCCTCCAGTCACTCCTACCAGCCCTTGGTCGTGATCCTTTGGTAACCAAGGTGTCGTGCCCACTATCTATTGGATACGGCGGTGCTATGGGTCCGGCACAGTTTATCCCCTCTACCTGGAATATCATGAGATCACGCATCGCGACGGCCTTAAGCAAGGAGACTCCTGACCCGTGGAATCCAGCCGACGCTATTATGGCTATGGCCCTATTCCTAAAGGATCTGGGAGCTGGTTCTCAGTCATATACAGCCGAGAGAAATGCGGCTTGTAGGTACTATGGGGGTGGAAGTGTATGTAACACTCGTACTTCTAGCTATGGCAATTCGGTAATGTCTCGAGCCACGAACATCCAGAACAACATGATCGACCTGTTGCAAGATGCTTAAAATACTGGTAAATTAAAGCCCTTATGAAGAAAGATATACATGCCAAGGTTTACCGCCCAGTCCTCTTTAAGGACAGTGGTAACGACCACGAATACATCATTTCATCTACGGTAGAGACTAAGGATGAGGGCAAGGCAAAGGATGGAAAGACATATCCAATGTTCCGCGTGGAAATCTCTTCTTCCTCACACCCTTTCTATACAGGTCAGGAGAAGGTTCTCGACTCTGCAGGACGTGTAGAGCGCTTCAAGCAGAAGCAAGCAAAGGCGGGCTCAAAAAAGTAGGTTTCTCTTAGCGCGCTATTGTCGCATGCTTGCGACATACGCTCCTCTCGCCCCGACGGGCTCCGAGACGCACGAGAACCCTACTTTTTTGTTAAGCTTATGACAATGGATATTCAAAAATACAAAGACAACCCAAAGACTCTGTACCTAGCAGAGAGTTTTGAGCGTCTACTTAAAGAAGAAGGGGAGACTAGAGCTATGGCAGGCACAGACGCCGAGATGGCCAAACTTGCAGAAGAGGAGCTCAGTAATATTGAAATACAAAAGAAGGAACTACTGACCCAGATGGAGGATATTCTTAAGGCAGAAGAAAAGGAAGAAGAATTCCCCAACGAAATCATTTTAGAAGTGAGAGCAGGTGCAGGGGGAGAGGAAGCAGCACTCTTCGCCAAAGAACTTGCAGATATGTACAGAGCCTACGCTAAACTCCAAGGCTGGGGTGTGCAGGTGGTGGATGAGTCATTCTCGAGCTTAAGTGGATACAAGGAAGCGTCTTTCGAAGTGCGAGGAATGGACGTATACAAGAAACTCCGTTATGAGACCGGGGTGCACCGCATACAGCGTGTGCCAGATACTGAGAAGACAGGCAGAGTACATACCTCAACGGCATCAGTCGCGGTCCTACCCGTGAGGAAGAAGACTAAAATTGAGATCAAGCCAACAGACCTCGAGATCGAGACCTCGCGCTCTGGCGGTGCCGGTGGACAGAATGTGAACAAAGTTGAGACCGCTGTGCGCATTATTCACAAACCTACAGGCATTGATGTACGCTCTACGAGCCAGAGGAACCAACTCAAGAACAAGGAGATGGCTATGTCGATCCTCATAGCCAAACTCGAGGCGAAGAAGCAGGAGGAAGAGGACGCCAAGTACTCTGCAGACAGGAAGTCGCAGGTGGGTACAGCCGACAGGTCGGAGAAGATTAGAACTTACAATATCCTCCAAGACCGCATCACCGACCACCGTATTAATGAGAGCTGGCACAATATCCAGAAGATATTCCAGGGCTATATGGAGCCAATTTTTGAATCCTTGGAAGCAGAAGCAAATAAATCTGCTTGACTTTATATTTATAGTGTGATACATTTAATATACCTCTAGGGTGGCACCTGAGGGGTCTCTGGCATGACCCAGAAGACGATGCCGAGATAACTGAAATCGTAGAACCCTCGGTGGCCGGCAACGCAGGAATGCAATGCCGCTGCCGAGGCAAACACAATCTCTCGCAAGAGAGTGAAGGTATAGAAGTCAATTCTTCATCCATAACCAGGAGAAATCGTAGCGGACCGCAGGCCTTACAAGCCAAGGTTAAAACCTCAGGTTCGCATATAAGCCCCCAACGGGGCTTTCTTTTTATATAGATTGCAAGAAAAGCCTATATTTGGTAAGATTCCGAGGCACTAATAAATGACAACCAAGACCTCAAATAACAGTAATTTGATCGACGAGCTCTTCCAAGCAGGGGCTCATTTCGGCTTTGTTAAGTCACGCCGTCATCCATCCGCTAAGCCATTCATCTTCGGCTCGAAGAACAATGTCGAGATCTTTGACCTAGAGAAGACCTCAGAGGAACTACTCAAGGTTCTTGCTTTCGTTGAAGAGAAGGGTAAGGAGGGTGTTCAGGGTCTATTCGTCGGAGGTAAGTCAGAGGCTCGTGAGGCAGTGAGGAAGGCGGGGACCGAGCTTGCACAACCATTCGTCGATGGCCGATTCATCGGAGGTACTATGACCAATTGGCCTGAGATCAAGAAGAGAATCGCGATGCTTGAAGACCTAACTACAAAGAGAGAGAAGGGAGAGTTAGGTAAATACACCAAGAAGGAGCGTCTACTCATCGACAGGAAGATCGACAAACTTGCACTTTACTTCAGTGGACTCTCAACCATGAAGGGTTTGCCAAAGTTCCTCATTGTAGTTGATCCTAAGAAGGAGCACATCGCAGTAGCAGAGGCTAAAAGGATTAGGATCCCAGTCATCGCTATTGCAGGATCTGATAACAACATCTTTGATGTCGACTTCGCTATCCCAGCTAACGACTCGTCTAAGGCATCTATTGGCCTTATAATGGAGAAGATCGTCTTGGCATACAAGGCGGGTGCAGCAAGTGCTAAGGTCGCTTAAGTTCTATAAATTTAGATACAAAAATGGCAGAAATAACTACCGCAGATATTAAAGCTCTTCGCGATGAGACCGGACTCTCAATAGCAGAGGTAAAGAAGGCACTGGACGAAGCAGAAGGGGATAAGGCTAAGGCTCTAGAGGTTCTAAAGAGCAGAAGTGCCGAGGTTGCAGCCAAGAAGGGCGACAGAGCACTAGGTGCGGGAGTAATCAATGCTTACATCCACAACGGTGGTGCCTCTGGTACTCTCCTTGAGCTCTCTTGTGAGACCGACTTCGTAGCCAAGAATGAGGAGTTCAAAGCACTTGCTCGTGATATCGCTATGCATGTAGCTGCTATGAACCCAGCAGATGTGGCCGAGCTTATGCCACAGCCATTCATCAAGTCTCCAGACATGACAATACAAGACATGGTGAATGGTGCCACACAGAAGTTTGGTGAAAGGACAGAAGTTAGACGCTTCATCAAACTCTCTGTTTCTGAGTAATTGGTTATTCGTTTGAGCGACATGATCTTAAACATTATCTTCGTCATAAGTTTGCTCGGTATTGCAGTCTTAATTTTCTCTAAGATGATTGAGGAGAAGAGTAAGAGTAAACCATTATTCCTTAGACTAGTGTCTTTAGGTGACGAAAGGGTGAGAAACGCTACAGTGGGATTTGCTCACATGTATTCTGACTGGAGAGAAAGAGGACACCTCTACCTGACTAACCAGTTACCACTCCAGACTAAGAACTTAATGAACAAAGCATCTCTTATGATTAAGGAGAAGCTTGAGAAGCATGTGGGGGACATTAGAGGGTCCAAGTTCTTGAAAAAGAGTGATGGACTCTCTGAATATTTGAAAAGCATTTCAGAGAAGGAGAATGAGGGTAGGATAGATGACGAAATAACGAATAGTGAGCAGGGAATAGAGAATAAGGAATAGCCCTTGATTCATTGCTCTTTATTCATTATTCTTGACCAACGCCACCTTAGCTCAGTTGGTAGAGCAACACTTTTGTAAAGTGAAGGTCCTCGGTTCAAA
>CAZDDU010000008.1:0-10237 GCA_964504255.1 uncultured Candidatus Saccharibacteria bacterium
GTGTATGGGCCGTGTCTCAGTCCCATCGGTGGGGGTCAGCCTCTCAGCTCCCCTAGCCGTCATAGCCATGGTAGGCCATTACCCTACCATCTAGCTGATAGCCCGCAGGCCCTTTCCTAAGCGTCTTGCGACTTTGATCCGGAGATCACATCGAGTATTAGCCAATCTTTCGACTAGTTATTCCCGACTTAAGAGGAGGTTCCTACGTGTTACTACCTCGTCTGCCACTAACACAAAATTGATGTAATCGCTTTAGTGTCCGTTTGACTTGCATGCCTTATCCACGCCGCCAGCGTTCATCCTGAGCTAGGATCAAACTCTAAATTGAAATGAACGGAACAAAAAAGAAAACAATATGTATCCTTCTTCGCCCGACTTTCAAGCTTGTCCTAGCTCTACTCACATCCCATGTTGCTATTAGAGATGTAAGCGGTTTTATTTTTCGAAACATTTGAGACTTGCATCATTTCAACATTATTCCGTGAGGAATCGTGTCAAAACTTATTTCTCAATCTTAACTTCAATTTTGAAAGAACAGGCTCGGACCATTCCGAGCGTGGGCTCCATTATACTTATATAAATTACCCCGTCAAGGCCTTATTTTAGGCCCTATTTTGAGGTTCAAAAGTCCTAAATTTTGGTAAGTAAAGTATTTGTGTTAGTCTAACCACAGAATAGAGCCAGTGGGTGGCTAAACAAGAGTTGGGTCCGCGGACCGGTCCTCTGTTTACATCTTCCTCCTAGTGGGTACGCTCCAAGGAAGCTAGTCTCCGCCAGAGCTGTTTGCCTGGTGCCCTTCAGGTCAAAACACTGGTTTCTATCGTGTCCTTGGATCACTTAAATCAGCTACCACTTCGGGTAACTGAGCGATAAGAAACACCCCAACTTCTGGGACCCATCAGTGTGAAAGGTGTATGCATTAGGTACACCTGGGAAGATTAACGTTCGGTCAAAAGACTGGATACACCCACGCAGCATACCACTCTTAAAACGAGTGGTTTTTTATTTTCTCTGAGACTGAAAGAAGGTTACAAGAAGTACGGATTTTGACTATGAACAAAGCGCCTACATACAAGCCGGAGTTCGACCGATGTACTTTAAATTCTTTCCATCTAAATCTATGTTATATACAGAAGCCTTACAGTCACTCCCTCCTCTACTCACCTGATCATCAGATGTATAAAATTCGATAGTATCGTTATCTGTAAAATGTTTTTTGTTTAATCCCACTCCAGAGTCACCATAGGGAAATGTAAACTCCTTATCTACCACGAAATCGGTTAAGAAATATTTATCATCATCACATCTATACAATAGATGCTTAAAATCTTGCGTAATATCAACAATTTCACAGTCATTTGGTGCCCTGAATACAAGTTGTCCATTTACATCCCTTACATTTTGATAAAGAACCCTATTGCTATCTGTTGCTTGAAACCAACTATAAACGACATATTTATCATTTTTTACTTGAAGGAAGCCGGAGGAGGAAAGATTTCCTAGTACAGACACCATTTCTCTAGAGACTTGTGGACTATAAACACGAATCATATCAATGATACGGTCATCTAAAACACTTGATGTTGTAAGTGGATGATCATCAATCCTAGTCACTTTTTTCTTCTTCAGGTCAATCAGATTTAAAACCAAAGAGTCCTCCTTTCTTTCAACATAAAAAATATAATTTAAATCATCAGTTATGTTTGCAAAAATATCTTTGTTTTTTGATTCTAAGACAAAATTTGGAATTTTCATCCAGGAATCACTATAAGTTGGAGAAAGGCATCCATTTTTAGAAATTGTAGTACTAGAAGGTTCAAGGAAGGAGGGAACGTACGAATCAAATACTAAAGCTTGGTTTGGCTGAGAAACTAGGCAAATTTTGAAGGGTATCCAACCATCTTCTGGAGGTTTCGAATCTTCTGCAGTCGATAGACTGACTTGAGTAGCATCAACTGGTTTTGAATATTCAGAACTATCCTGAAAATAGTTATAAATACTTACCCCCAATAAAAAAACAAGTAACAATACTAGTAGTGAAAACGCTATCTTCTTCATCAAAATATTATAACCTGTTTATTTCTTCTGAGACTTGAAGAAGGTTACAAGGAGTGGAGAGGCTACGAAGATTGACGAGTAGGTACCGATGATTACCCCAACAAGTAGGAGGAGGGAGAAGTCCTTGGTAGCAGATGAGCCAAAGATATAGAGTGCGAGGAGGGTGATGAAGATGGTTACTGAGGTATTGATCGAACGGGTAAATGTCTGGGACACTGACTTACCCACAGTGGTCTCAAACTCCTCAGTAATGTTCTTGTCGCTATTAATCCTCAAATTCTCTCGTACACGGTCGAAGACGACAATAGTATCGTGCACAGAGTATCCAAGAATGGCTAGGAGGCCTGTGACGAACAGAAGATCTATCTCCACTCCATAAAGGTGCCCAAGAAAGACGAATAGTCCTGTAGGAATAATCACGTCATGAAAGAGGGCAATAATAGTAGCGAAACCATACTTCCAAGATGAAACAGGTTTTGAAACACCTCTAAAGGCGAAGGTAACGAAGAGTACGATCATGATGATAACTACCATGATTGCCTTGAGCGCCTTTGACTGTAGCTCTACACCTGCAACCGGACCAATAGTGTTCGAGCGAACAATCTCACTCTTAAATTCATTATTAATTGTGAGAGCGTCAGTAAGCTTCTCTGTCTCCTCAGTGTTCAAAGACTGGGTCCTAATTACATATCTGTCTCCGGCCGATGGTCTAACTGAGATACCACCAAGATTTAATTCTTTCACTTTATCTTGGACTATTTGTTTACCAGGATTCTCGCCGACATATTTGACCTCAGTAATAGAACCTCCAATGAAGTCCGTTGAGAGTTTGAAACCGAAAGCGAAGAAGCTATATATAGAAAGTCCTAGAAGCACTGCTGAGATACCAAACCAAATCTTTCTGTATTTAACGACAAACATATTATTTAATGTGGAAGCCATTACTGAATAAAAATCTTTTGAACTTCCCCTCTGCCTCTCCGGTATTCTTTGGTGCTATAGCAAAGAGGAAGGTTCTGCTCAAAGTAATAGCAGTGAACATCGAGACCACTACTCCAACTCCAAGGGTAAGGGCAAAACCCTTCACTGCTGAAGTGCCAAGCCAGAAGAGGATGATGGCTGTAATGATACTCGCAGTGTTTGAATCACGGATTGAGAGCCACGCTCTAGAGAATCCTTCGTGCAAAGCGTCACTGATCTTCTTCCCCTTCATGAGCTCTTCCTTAGTACGCTCGAAGATAAGCACATTGGCATCCACTGCCATACCGATAGAGAGAATGAAGCCTGCGAGTCCTGCTGCAGTCAATGTAACTGGTACCAGCTTGAATAGGGTGAGCGAAAGCACTACATAGGCCATAAGTGCTACCACTGCAATCAACCCAGGTAATCTGTACCAGAAAATAAGGAAGAGTGAGAGTGCCACAAACCCGATTATTCCAGCCTTCACTCCTGCATTAAGCGCTTCCTCTCCGAGAGAAGCCCCAATAGTCTGACTGTTGACCAAATCTATAGCAACAGGTAATGCGCCGTAGTTTAGGTCTCTTACCAAAGTCTTCACCTCCTCGGGAGTGAACTTACCAGTAATTTGAGCTATCCCGTCGGTGATCTCATCTTGTATAACCGGTGCTGAGAGCAGGTTACCGTCAAGGAATATTGCTAGAACCTGGCCCTTGTTCTCTTTAGTCAATTTGGCAAAGAGTTTTGCTCCCTCTTCGTTGAAGTTGAGTCCTATATAAGGTGCGCGTGTATTAGGATCAAAAAGCACTTGTGACTTAGAGAGAAGTCTGCCCGTTAAACCAGTATTAACGAACAACTCATCCATAGTAGCGTTAGGATTACTCTCTAGGATTTTGTCACCTCCCTCTCTTGCTAAACGAAATTCAAGGGTTGGGGTTTTACCAATTAGCCTTTTTGCCTCCTCGATATCAGTCACTCCTGGGAGTTCAACTATCAACCTGTCATCATGTAGCCCTGAGACGAAACCAGCATGCTCAGTCTGTACTAGTGGTTCAGACACACCAAAGATGTTCACCCTCCTCTCGATCACCTCCTTAAGTGAGTCCATCGCACCAATCCTGTCACTCACGCTATTGGTATCTGCGTGGTAAATAAGCTCAGTTCCTCCAACTAAGTCCAAACCATAGCTAAATGGTTTAGAATCCCTATCTAGAAACCTGAAAAACAGAAGGGTGAAGATGGCAAGTAGTACGATGGACCAGATACGATATTTGGTTGCTTTCATTGCGGGCTATTATACACCAACTCTAGAAAGTAGGGTCTTGACGGTTTTTAAAGCTATTTTTAAATCAAGAAGTAAAGAACGCTCTTTTATATAATAGAGATCGTAAGTCAGCTTCTCTTTGGTCTCATCCACCGCCTCTTTGTGATGAGGATGGTTCTCCTGATAGATCTGTGCCCAACCAGAAAGACCTGGTTTGATAATGTGTCGAACGTTGTAATAAGGAATCTCTTTATCATAGAGCTGAACTAATGTTGGAAGCTCTGGTCTTGGGCCAATTAAAGAGATGTCCCCCTTAATAACATTCCAGAGCTGTGGTAGCTCGTCTAGTCTAGACTTCCTAAGAAAAGCCCCGACCTTGGTGACAACATTTCCCACCCCATTCTTGTAATCACCTTTATCATTTACACTCATGGTTCTAAATTTATGTATCTTTATGAGTCTACCTCCCTGCCCTACGCGTTCTTGTGTGATAAATATTTCTTTACCATCATCGAACTTGATAGCAACGTAGATGAATGGATAGAAAAGCAATGACACAACTCCAAGAACAGAAGAGAGGGTTATGTCCATCAATCTTTTAAGTGAGTCATACATCGCCCTAGGATGAGTAGAGACATTTTCCAAAAACCAATTGTAGTTCAGGAGCTTCAAGGGCACCTTGTCGAAAATTTCTTCATATATCTTATGAATATCAATAAAGGTCATGCCAGAAAAAATCTTCTCATACAGATCTGGCAATATTGACTTGATATTTTCATCCGAGAAGTCAGCAATAACCACAGACGCCTCATTGAAATCTTTTACAAACCTGATGTTATAGATATTGTTTGTGTTCACCTCGTCTACTATCTCCTTAACAATCTCGCCTTGACCGATGATAATTGCATTCTCTGAACTTCTTGGTACAAGAAAGAAGTATCCATACCGTCTCCAGAAGATAATAAGCGCAGAGGAAATAGCGAGATAGATAAAGAGAAGTGTTTTAGGTGCAATGCCAAATATAGGAATGAGATAGAAGAAGATAACCGCGATAAGCGAGTTAGCTATTTGAGTATTAAGAAGAATATTTGGTAGCTTAGATCGGAGAAGTCCTGTGTGTTTGCCGTACAAGCCTCCAATATAGAAACTCACAATCGAAGCAAGAAAGATAATCAAGAATGGCACCAAGTGGAGGGTGAATAAGGTGCCAGTGGGCACACTCAAATTTCTTAATGTAAGAGAAAACCACAAAGAAATGACGAATAGTAGTAAGTCTCCAATCACTAGTATTACAGGCTCCCTTTTGCCCAAAATATGCATTGTGTATACATTATAACACAAAAAAGATATAATGACCATATGCGAATTCTATATGGTATTACCAAATCTAATTTCGGAGGAGCTCAGAGATATGTCTTCGATCTTGCCCTAGATGCGAAGAGACTGGGACACGAGGTGTCTGTAATCTGTGGTGGCGAAGGAACACTTGTAGATAAGTTGAGGGAGGCTGATATCGATGTATACAACATGAGCAATTTCGGTCGTGACTTCTCCCCCATTAGAGACCTGTACGGACTATTCTACTTCTTTGGAGTACTGAGGAACTTCAAGCCCGATGTCCTACACATCAACAGCGCGAAGATGGGTGGGGCCGGGATCTTCCTTGGTAGACTACTTAGGATAAAGAAAATTATCTTCACCGCTCACGGTTGGGCTTGGAATGAGAATAGATCTTGGCTGTCTAAATTAATTATCAAGAAACTTTCTTGGCTAACAATATTGGGATCGCACAAAACTATTGCTGTATCAGAAGCTGTATACAAAGGAATATCTTCTTGGCCGTTAACAAAAAGAAGAATGTCTGTTGTGAGAAATGGAGTGAGAGAATTTGCCCTCTTGGACAGAGATGCAGCTCGAAATAAATTGGGAGTCAATGCTAACGAGCTTGTCATTGGAACAGTATCTGAACTTCATCACATCAAAGGATTAGACTTTCTAATTGAAGCTTGGTCTAACTTCAAAAAGAGTAGAGACGGCAAACTTGTTATTGTTGGCGCTGGAGACGAAGAGGAGAGCCTCAAAGCTCAAGCCAGAAGACTAGGTGTAGATGAATCTGTTATTTTCAAAGGCTTTGTCGATGACGCTAGGTCTCTACTCAAAGGGTTTGATGTCTTCACACTTACTTCAAGATCAGAGGGTCTACCTTATGCTCTACTTGAAGCAGGTTCAGCCAATCTTCCTATTATTGCCTCACGAGTCGGTGGAATACCCGAGATTATTGATGGTAATAGTACTGGTCTCCTCATAGAGGTTGGCGACACAAAGCAATTAGAAAATTATTTGAATGAGCTTTCTGACTCAATTGATATGAGAAATTCTCTAGGTACAAGTCTCCATAACAAAATTGAAAAGGAGTTCACTCTAGAGAAAATGGTGCGTGATACACTAGAGCTATATGCTTAAAGATTTTTTTATCTCTACAGATCGAACATTTATCGAAGGTTTTAGAAAATTAGCATTACCTGTTTCTAGACTAGCTATTTTCGTAGTGTACTTCTGGTTCGGTATGCTCAAAGTTTTAGGTCTTAGCCCAGCAAGCCCTCTCGTATTAGCCCTTCTCGATCGCACTATGCCTTTTATAAGCCCTGGGGCATTTCTTGTCTGGTTCGGTTTGTTTGAAGTTTTAATAGGTGTCGTCTTCCTCGTTCCTAAACTCTCTCGCCTTGCTATTGCATTACTTGTCATACACTTAATTACAACAGTGATGCCACTATTCCTGCTCAAGAGCTCACTTTGGACTGGTATGATGGTGCCCACACTCGAAGGTCAATACATTATCAAAAATGTTTTGATAATTGCACTTGCTATTGTTCTCGCCTCTAACCTAACCCCTTGGCGCTCTAGAGCGTAAGCTCATACTAGAGATAACTCCAAGAGCGAACCACTCTGTAAGTAGGTGTGATCCACCATAACTCATAAACGGGAAGACAATACCAGTAACAGGTAGTAACCCCATGTTCATACCTGCGTGTATCAATATGTGTATACCAAAAAGTATTGCTACTCCTAGGATAAAAAGTGACTCGAAATTCCCCCCAGAATTTTTCGCACTGTCTACCAATCTATACAACAAAGCAAAGGAAAGTATCAACAAGAATAGTGTGCCGACAAATCCCCACTCCTCAGCGAAGGCAGCAAAGATAAAGTCGGTCTGATATTCTGGCAAGAAAAGTAGTTTCGATTGACTCCCGAGTCCTATCCCCTTACCCAAGATCTCTCCTGAGCCAACAGCTATGGTTGATTGGTAGGCATTGTAGCCTGCACCCTGAATATCTGATAAAGGTGACAAGAAAGTAGCAATGCGCGCCTTCTGATACGGCTCAAAAACAAACAACCAAAGACTAAGTACAGCAATAATTCCAATACCTAAAACAACTAGCAAATGCTTCTTTGATATCCCGGAGGCCAACACCATACCAAACCAAATACCTAATATGATCACAGTACTCCCAAAGTCAGGCTGGAGGAAAACAAGGAAAGCAATGATCCCTGTATAAATTGCTGAGATTATAATGTGCCTTAGATTAGCTATCTCAATATGCCTTCTAGAGAAATACTTTGCTAAAATAAGAATAATCGCAATCTTAGCTGGGTCAGATGGTTGAATGGCAAATCCTCCAAATGAGAACCACGACTGGGCACCGTTCGCAGACACTCCAAGGAAAAATAGTAAGAGGAGAAGAACCAAACTTACTAAATACACAGTGACAGCAACTCTCGTCCTAGCTAGGAATCTCCAGTCAATACTGCTTGCCAAAAAGAAAACAAATACTCCCACTAAGAGCCAAATTATTTGTCTATTGAAATATGATCCTTCGTGCGAGAAGGAGTTCATTGTTACGAGCCCTGAAAGTGATATAAGCAGAGCTGGCACAAAGAGTGACCAGTCAAAAACTTTTCGCATATTATCTAATATAACTTTTATCAGGCAGAGGATGAGCCAAGATTCTCGTTGTTACTGGTACTCCAACAAACGGTTCTGGCCAAGTAAAGCTAATTGGAGCAAATTCACCCGCTTCTATAAGGTCAACAAATGTCTTACTTGAGGCCACAGTATTACCATCGATGTCTGAGAGTATGGCTACAACTTCAACATTACTAACACCAACAGTGGAGCGATTGATCAACTTTGCCTCCAGTCTTTGACTGGATGTAGCTGTGATGAGAAGGTTTGGACTCTCGACTCCTATAACAACGTTGCTCACAGTATTTTTTTCCCAAGCAAGACCATCTTCCCATTCGAAAACGGCACGAAATGGTCCAACACCAGTAAGCGAGAAAGGACCTTCAAAGAGAGCGAAAGTGCTGTTTGGTCCTATGTATGTTTCTTTATTAAATATTTTTACCGGCTCTTTAACTCCTGAAGAATAGATAGATAATTTGTACTTAGCTCTCTTTACCTCGCCGGAAAGATTTGGATTCTCGACTAAAACAGAAGCAGTATAAGAACTTGAAGAAATTTTAGAAATACGAGCCTCTCCTCGAGTGATAAGTGGTAAAGTCTCAGGTCTACAGAGGAGTGTACATGATCCTCCACAATCCACTCCCGTCTCATCTCCATCCTGAATTAAGTTATTACATTTGGGAGTACTACGAGTGAAGTAGTACGCAGGCAGAGCGACAAACAAAAGTACAAAAAGCAAAAAGATGCCAAAGGTAACACTTTTCCGTCTCAAGGCCCAAGGGTTCATAGGTTTATCTTATCATACAAAAAAATCCCTAGTAATAAGGGTTATTTTGGATAATTTCAAACGCTATGTTCCGGCGACTACCTACTTTCCCCCAGAGGAGTATCATCGGCTCAACGAGGCTTAACTGCCGTGTTCGGAATGAGAACGGGTGTGACCCTCGCGACGAATCACCAGAACATAATTTTCGAAACTTGCCCCGCCATGGCGGGGTAAATGTGGAATGCTTTGAGTTAGGGCGAACACAAGTTCGCCAGTGAAAGAACATGATTGGTACAGTACAAGTACCCAGAAGGATTCGAACCCTCGACCTCCCAATTACGCATCGGGTGCTCTACCTGACTGAGCTATGGGCACAAATTCCCAACTCAAAACATTCCACATAAAAACTAATTAACAATTGATTTCATTTAGCAGGACAGAGTGTTAACTCTTTGTGACTTAAAAGTTTCCTAATAAGATTCGAGCAATTAGTACGTCTCGGCTCAACACCTTACGATGCTTACACCTAACGCCTATCAACCTAGTCATCTCCTAGGGCTCTCAACGATTCCTTATCTTGGGGCTGGCTTCATTCTTAGATGCTTTCAGAATTTATCCATTCCCGACTTAGCTACCCAGCGGTCCACTTGGCAGTAGAGCTGGTACACCAGTGGTCAGTTCAACTCGGTCCTCTCGTACTAGAGTCAAATCCCCTCAAGAATCGAACGCCTGCAGTAGATAGGAGACCAACCTGTCTCACGCTTGTTTACTCTCATGAGTTTCCATCCTTTCCAGGATGCAATGGACTATATCTTCACCCTGAGAAATATTTCTATTTCGAAGGGGGCTAACGTGTAGTCTCTACGGGTGAGTTTTCTTCGAAAACTCATACTGAGTAGTCGAAGTACCTCTTCCCTCGGTGTTGTCCTTTCGGAGGATTTCACCGATATTAGTTAGCGTAATCATTGAGAATTACTTCTCAAGATCGCCGTGATTGTGGTTGGTTTACCATTTTTTTATCTTTTCAAGAACGAAAAATTTCGATTGGTTCAGACTGTACATGCCACGAGTCGAAAACAATGACTCATGATCTGAACGGTCTGAACCCAGCTCGCGTAACATTTTAATTGGCGAACAGCCAAACCCTTGGAAGCTTCTCCACCTCCAGGATATGTTGAGCCGACATCGAGGTGCCGAACTGCGCCGTCGCTATGGACGCTTAGGCGCA
>CAZDDU010000009.1:0-8907 GCA_964504255.1 uncultured Candidatus Saccharibacteria bacterium
TGACCAAAGAGCAAGTCACAGAGATCGAGGCTCTCAAGCTTCCAGGTATATCCATTTACAAAGACAACTGGCGGTTCTATCCCGGAGGCAACCTTGCTTCACACACCCTAGGCTTCCTTGCATTCAAAGGCAACGACCGTGTCGGGCAGTACGGACTCGAGAGGTACTACAACAACACATTGTCCAAACCCAAAGACGAAGTCTATGTGAACTTTTTTGCAGAAGTGTTCTCGAACCTTCGCGACAATGGTGCAGAGAACACAACCCAAGGCGAGATAGTCACCACCATCGAGCCAGCCACACAGCACACACTCGAGTCCGAGCTACTCTCTGCACTTGGCAAATGGAATGCTGACCAAGCCGGTGGCATCATCATCAACCCACAAACAGGGGAGATATACGCTATGGCCGGAGTCCCAGACTTTGACGTCAATAATTTCGGCGATGTCGACAACCCAGGTGTATACAGGAACCCAATAGTCGAGAACGTTTTCGAATTTGGCTCTGTCATCAAGCCCCTAGTTATGGCTGCGGCACTAGATGCAGGCGTGGTTACACCCGAGACTACTTATGTCGACAAGGGCATAGTCATAGTCAACAAGAAAGAGATCAACAACTTCGACATGAAGGCTCGTGGACTTGCATCTATGCAGACAGTCCTCGACCAGTCGCTCAACACTGGGATGGTCTTTGTCGAGAACAAGCTCGGCCATGACAAGTTCCGCACATACATGAAGTCATACGGCATAGGCGAGAAGACCGGTATCGACCTGCCGAACGAAACCTCAGGCCTTATCAAGAACCTCGACAGTCCTCGTGACATCGAGTACGCCAACGCTTCCTTCGGGCAGGGTATCGCTCTGACACCTATAGAGGCTGCACGAGCGTTCTCTGCTATTGCCAATGGTGGCAAGCTCATAACTCCGCACCTAGTCAAGCAGATACGCTATGACGACGGCTCATCCACTATCCCTACCTACCCAGTGACCAGAGAGGGTATAATAAAGCCGGAGACATCTGTGACCATTAGCCGTATGCTCACACACGTGTTCGAGGCTTATGACAGTGGCAAGCACAAGATGGCTCGCTACAGCATAGGCACCAAGACTGGTACAGCTCAGGTGGCCATGGATAACGGAAAAGGGTATTATACAGACCGGCACTTGCACTCGTTCTTTGGGTACTTCCCAGCTTATGAACCCAAGTTCCTAGTGTTTATGTTCTTGAAGAATCCCAAGCAAGTCCGCTACGCTTCTGAAACTCTGATCCCACCGTTTATAAACATCACGAAATTCCTACTAAACTATTACAACGTTCCACCCGATCGATAATCTATGAAAAACACTCTTAAAAAAATCGTAGTTAAAGTTCTCACATGGCAAGCACGGATAGTGCTTGTTCGTCACCGTCCGAAAGTCATCGCCATCACTGGCTCTGTTGGTAAAACTTCCGCCAAGGATGCTATCTTTACTGTGCTCTCCAAATTCAAAACTGTTCGCAAGAGTGAGAAGAGCTTCAACAGCGAGATAGGACTCCCGCTCACTATCCTTGGCCTTCCCAATGGCTGGAACAATCCATTCATGTGGCTTGAGAACATCTTCAAAGGCTTCCTGACTATCCTTCGCCATAAGTCATACCCTGAGTGGCTCGTCCTCGAGGTAGGCGCAGGCAAGCCTGGCGACATCAAGAGCGTCACTCCATGGCTCCGGCCCGATGTTGTAGTCATCACTCGCTTTCCAGACAAGCCAGTGCACGTAGAGTTCTTTGGCACTGCAGAGAAGATCATAGAAGAGAAGAGCGCCCTTGCATTTGCTCTCAAGCCTACCGGCGTACTTATACTCAACCACGATGATGAGAAAGTATACGCCCTCCATACCAAGTCGAAGAGTCGCATGGTCTCCTACGGCATGCACGAGAACGCCACTTACCGAGCGACACACGCGACATATACATATGCCAAAGTTGGCGATGCTACTATCCCGACCGGCATCAACTTCAAGCTCGCATACGAAGGCAACACTTTCCCAGTCATGCTCCCTCATGTGGTAGGCATGCACTATGTAGGCCAAGCACTCTCTGCCATCGCATCTGCTCACGAGGTGGGCTGTGACTTGCTGACTGCTATCAATGCTGTCAGTGGCTTCACTACTCCTCGCGGTAGACTGACACTCATCGAAGGCATCAACCACTCGACACTCATCGACGACACATACAATGCATCCCCAGTAGCTATGGAGGCTGCACTCGAAGTCCTAAAAGAAGTCCAAGGCATTAGGAAGATAGCTGTCCTCGGCGACATGCTAGAACTAGGCAAATACACCGAGGAAGCTCACAGAGCCATAGGCGAGCAAGTCAAAGGCTCTGCAGATATGCTCGTAGTTGTAGGTCCACGGGCCAAGTCTATAGCCGAGGGTGCCATAAGCAAGAAGTTCCCCAAGAAGAATATATTTAGCTTTGACAATGCTCGCCAAACAGCCGAGTTCCTCACTGGAGCTATAAAAGAAGGGGACATAGTACTCCTGAAAGGTTCCCAAGGCGTCCGCCTCGAGCGCGCCGTGGCCTCTATAATGGCCCACCCCGAAGACGCTCCGAAGCTCCTCTGCAGACAAGAAAAACAGTGGGAGAATAGGTAGGAATAAGGTTTTTTTGTGGTAGAATTTGGGATATGTTAGCGAAAAGTATATAGCGAACTGTTTAATTATTATGCCCAACAAAAACCTTACTAAGGCAAAAATATCAAAGAACGACGAGTTTTATACTCAGTATAGTGATATTCAAAAAGAAATTGAAGCGTATTTGGAATACAATCCTGATGTATTTCGTGGTAAGGTTATTTATTGTAATTGTGACGATCCGTTCGAGAGCAATTTCTTTCGCTATTTTGTGCTCAATTTCAATAAACTTGGATTGAAACAGTTGATCACTACTAGTTATAAACCTTCCCCCGTAGCAAACACCCAATTGGGATTATTTGGAGATGATAAGACTCTTACTAAATCAAAAGGCCGTCCAAAGCTAACTGCCAACAAGTTTATTATTAAGGAAGTATCCGATATGGATGGTGATGGGGAGTTTAATTTGAAAGATGTCGCAACACAACTAAAGAAAAACAAACAAAACGAATGGACACCATTAGAAGGTGAAGGCGACTTCCGTAGTGACGAATGCGTGGAATTACTTAAACAATCAGATATTGTTGTAACAAATCCACCCTTTAGCTTATTTCGTGAATATATAAAGCAGCTTTTTGATTATGATAAAAAATTTGTTATTATTGGCAATAAAAATACACTCACAAATAAGGAGATTTTTCCCTTATTTAAAGAGAATAAGATGTGGTCAGGAAAAACAGGATGGTCTGGTGGATTATGGTTTGTAACTATGGATGATAGCGATGTAGATAAGGTAATAGGAGGGGTTAATATGAAAAATGTACCTGCTATTTGGTTAACAAACCTAGATCATGGTAGAAGACATCAACCAATTCCACTTATGACAATGGAAGAAAATTTAAAATATAGTAAACATAAAGAAATTAAGGGTAAAAAAGCCTATGATAAATATGATAATTACGAGGCTATAGAAGTACCCTATACTGACTCAATCCCTAGTGATTATGATGGCTTGATGGGAGTGCCGGTTACTTTTCTCGATAAGTATTCACCAGATCAATTTGATATTTTAGGAGCCACTCAGAGAGGTTGTCATGATGATGTTCCTGACACAAAAAAATATGATGACTATTGGGAAGTAAGACAGGATGGAAAGAAAACAGGATCATCTGGTGGAAAAACAAATGAAAATGCCAATTTAGTTGGAAATGATGGAAAGAAGAATTATTTTATAAATAAGGAAGGTAAAATTGTTCAATCTGCTTATTCAAGAATATTTATAAGGCATAAGAAAAAGACAAAATGAAAACAACACTAAAAACCAGCATAACTATAAAAGATATTTGCGACGGATTCGTCTATAACGAACTTGAGGGTAAAGGCCTGTTCGGTTTATCTGGCAAGCTCACTATTCAGCCGGAATATCAGCGTAACTATATCTATGCCTCTGATGGTGGAAAAAGGGAAATGGCTGTTATAGAATCAATACTTAAAGGCTACCCAATAGGCTTAATTTATTTTAATAAAATTTCTGATAAAAATTTGGAAGTTTTGGACGGACAACAGCGCATCACTAGTATTGGGCGTTTCGTAACTGGTAAATTTGCTATCAAAGATGAAAATGGTCACGAGCAATATTTTGATGGCATGGCAAAAGACAAAAAAGATAAAATATTGAAAACACCACTACTCATTTATGAATGCGAAGGAACAGAAAGTCAGATAAAGGAGTGGTTTAAAACGATAAATATTGTGGGGGTTAAGCTTGAACCCCAAGAGTTGCTCAATGCTGTCTATTCGGGCCCTTTTGTAACACTTGGGAAAGAAGAGTTTAGCAATAGTCAGAATTCTAATATACAAAAATGGAGTGCATATATATCAGGTAGTGCCCTTAGGCAAGATTTTTTAGAAAGCGCTCTAGATTGGGTAAGTAAAGGTAATATTGGAGATTATATGAGTAGTCATCGATATGAAAAAAATATTAACGAGCTTAAAAAATATTTCAATATCGTAATTGATTGGGTATCTAGTATCTTTGTTGATGTTGAAAGTGAAATGCAAGGATTAGAGTGGGGAAGGTTGTATGAGGCATATCACAAAAAATCATATGATCCTAAAAAGATTTCAAAAGAAGTAGAAAAACTATATGGCGATCCGTATGTGAAAAATCGTAAGGGTGTTTTTGAATATGTGCTTGGTGGCGGAAAAGATACTAACTTACTTGATGTTCGCATTTTTGATGAAGCCACAAAAAGAGAGATATACAATAAACAAACTAAAATGGCAAAAATTAAAGGAGTATCAAATTGTCCACTATGTGCAATAGGGCATGAAGCTAATGCCGCAATGATCTGGTTGCAGGCAGAAATGGAAGCTGATCATGTTGCAGCGTGGAGTAAGAAAAACCCCACTGATATTAAAAATTGCCAAATGTTATGCAAGACACACAATAGAGCAAAAGGGAATCGCTAAATTTTTAAATAAAAAATGATAAAAAAAATAGCAGATTATAGAAAAAAATACTCCCTACACATCTTCTTAATTGTAATTTTTTTGGTACTTTTATTGTACTTACTATCGAATAGCTTTAGATGCTATCTATTAGAGAAAAATATTGACCCTAACTTTATTATAGGATTTTTTACAGTGATTGCTCTCATTCTTTCTGTTATACAAAACTTATCTGATAGGAGATTTAGTTATAACGTAAACCTAGTAAATTCTATTGAGGATAAAGGAATAAATATAATAGCAAAGCTCATAACCATAAGACAGAAAAGTGAGATATTGTTTATCACAGTAAAACAAGTAAAAGAAGCTCTTAATAGTGGTTTAATATATAGGGATTCAAATAAGACTTTATCAAAGGAAGATCTCGAAAGAGAATTAGAGATGACAGCAGCTTATATTCAAACTTATTTCCCCGAAGAAGGTAAATCATGGAACAATTTACAAGATGAATTAAGTAAATTAGCTACAAATTGTCATAATATTCTAATTAATTATGAAGAAAATTTAGATATAATTATAAGTAAAACTCCATTTACAAATAGATATTTGGATAATATAGATAATATTACCGTAGAGTGTGAGACTTTATATAGTGCTATAGATAAATCAGCAGAAGACATGTACAAAAGAATTATAATTAAATTAAATTCATATAAAGATAAATTGAAAGATAGTTTTTATTTCAATTTTTAGGAATTAATTTATCATTAATATAAATATTATGTCTAAAAATATAAAATCAGGTGATGCAGGGGAACTAGAGGTTGTTAAAAAAATTCCATGCCCAAACTGTGGAAAGAGCTTGATGGCTCTACCTAAAAATTACCCATTATATGATGTTCAATGCACAGGATGTCTTTTTAGAGCTCAGATTAAAACAAATAATACAAAACCTAAACCGATTATATTTGGCGCAGGGTGGGATATTATTGAAAAAGTAATGAAATCTGGCTATATGGTTCCTCCACTTATTACAAATTTTAAATGGAAAGATAAAGAAGGAGAGCATCAGGAAATTCGTTTCTATCCTTTTGTACCAAAAATAAATTTAAAAATGCATCAGCTCTCAGAAAAGGCTAGAAGAGCTAATTATAAGATGTTTAATTATATTGGTATAGATGAGATCCCTTTCTTTACTTTATTAAAGAAATAGGTAAGTAATATTTATGAAAAATTTTTCCTATTTGTTAATAATTATATTATTTATATCTTCACTTATTTCTTCAAGTAATAATCGTGATTCTAGGGCCGAGATAGAATCATTAAAGGATGAATTATCTTCATACGAAGATGCTCTATCTCAAGCAAACTCCAATATAGAAGATGCTCAATATTATGCATGGAGTTCTTACGAAGAAATGGGGGACGCTCTCGATGGTCTGGAAACAGTTGAACCATAAAATACTTATTTAAGTTATCCACACCGTCTTTTAAATTAAAATACTATATAATTAGATTAGTTTGATATATTTTTATATTAAATCCTTACTAAATTAACCTAAAAACTATGGTAAACAACAAAGAGTTGAAGAATTTCCTAGAGGTTTCTTATGATGAGCTAGAGGTTATGAATCTGAAGAATCAAGAGAGCAACAAGTCCGAAGCCGTACTCGAGAAGGAGTATAGATTATATTTAGAAAAGGAGAAAAGGATCAAAGCAGTCACCCTTTGCTTTACCGACCTAGAAGGCCGGTTCCACATGCTCGACTATGACAAGAAGTTCCTACTCGACTCTGCCAACAACCTGACATTTGATGGTTCATCTATCCGGGGGTTCTCGCAACAGCACGAGTCCGACCTTCGCCTCGCTATCGACTGGGGGAGTATTCGCTTCCTTCCGGCCGACATTTTCGGCCCAGGCAAGGTAGTCATGTTTGTCGACGTCCTCGACCGTAACCGCCAGCCTTACATGTCCGACTTCCGTGGCCAGCTCAAACAGTACGCCCAGATGCTCAAGAAGAAACAAGGCCTCACAGTCTATGCTTCAGCCGAGGTAGAGGGCTTTATCGTCGACGGTATAGGTGCCGAGCAAGAGTACGCCGACAAGCCTTTCAAACTGATCTCTACAGGTGGCTACTACCACTCTTTGCCACTCGACAGGCTCCGCCAGTTTATCGACAAAGCAGCCGAGGCTCAGCGAGCCATGGGCTTCAAGAACGAGAAGGACCACCCCGAGGTCGCACCTTCACAGTTTGAGATGAACTTCTCCTACTCTGATGTGCTCCGTGCTTGCGACAACATCCAGCTCTACAAGCTCGTCTGTCGCCAAGTGGCCAATAGCATGGGGATGACAGCTTCGTTCCTGCCCAAGCCATTTGTGGGCATCAACGGCTCTGGAATGCATACCAATATTTCACTATCCAAGAACGGCAAGAACATCTTCTATAGTAAGTCTGGCAAGGACGGACTCTCCGACACTGCTTGGAGCTTTGTGTGGAAGATTCTTAATCATGCCCCAGAGATGTGCCTAACTCTGAACTCTAGCGTGAATTCATACCGCCGTTTGGACCCTCACTTCGAGGCCCCAAACCAGATAAAAGTCTCGCCAATAGATCGAGGCTCTATGATCCGCATCCCAGTAGGCAACGAGCGCTCTACACGCATCGAGGTGCGCTCTGTAGCCCCTGATTCGAACCCTTACCTCGCACTCTATACAATCATCCGAACAGGCCTAGAAGGGAAGCCACTAGTCAAAGACAAGGACAAGAGGGACCGAGTCCGAGTCCTACCCGACAACATCAATGACGCCATCAAGCTCTTCAAAGCAAGCGACTTCATGGAGAAAATCTTGGGCAAAGACAACCAAGACAAGTACGCCGACTACAAGCAAATGGCCGCCGACCGCAGTCCAAAAGCCCTCGGCACAACTATCAAGACCTCCGAAGTCATCTACCACCACGAAGTCACCAACCAAGTGCTTTGGTATAATTTTTAAAAATCCTTGAGCCACAATAATTTGCTTTCCGTCAAAAGCAAATTTTCCAGCCGGAGAAATGCGAGTACGCTTTCGGTCGAAATTGGTGATCACGAATCACTAAGCATAATTGTTCGCTTCGCTCCAATTCTGCAAAGTGTTCGCGACCCCGCCTCGTCTGTTGCAAAGCAACATGACTGTGGCTTCACCGCGTAGCAAAAAACCCCAAGCAGTTGGGGTTTTTTGTCGCGGTGACCTCACGGAGAATCGAACTCCGATTAGCGGATTGAGAACCCGCTGTCCTAACCGTTAGACGATGAGGCCAATATATAAGCACTCTTGTAAAATAGCAAAATATCGCGATATTTACAAGTATAAAAAATCCCGCACCTTTTGTCGGTACGGGATGTTCTGCTATTTATTTTACAATCTCTCTTATGTATAAGGGTCCTCCTCAACTACAGAAATGCCTTCACTTCTCAGGTAATCAGCAACCCAGAGCATTGATTTGCTCAAAAGCCTAATCTCTGAGAATTTCTTCTCTGGAAATTCCTGATCTCGGATTTTTATTTCCGAATCGTCCATAAGCCCACGATCTTCTTTTAAGCGTTCATATAAAGAATTAAAGACAAGTTCGTGGATTTCAGTATCCTCGATAAAGATTTGGAGGATACTACCAGGGGGTCTTTCCCATGGGACATACTTTGTAATAACAGGCTTACCATTGATAAGTAGTTTATTCATAACGTTATTTTTTTGAGGTTAAATTTAGCAAATTTTACATTATGAATTCCAAGATGTCAATGACATCTCGGAATAAAAAAACTGCTTCCGTGAACGGAAGCAGCTGGCTAGGGGACATATCACCCC
>CAZDDU010000010.1:0-2908 GCA_964504255.1 uncultured Candidatus Saccharibacteria bacterium
ACGGATCTACCTTGTATCCGTACGGGAAAATACTTTTCCCAGATACATTTATCGGCAATGGACCCAGGTTGAGCTTAGAAGAGATAGAAGATAAGTTTGAGGCTAGTATATTTAAATTAACACCTCAAAGCATATCCGGGGCCATCACAATGCTAACCGATTGATTTTTTTTATAGCAATCTCAGATTCGCTTAAAAAATAAAATGAGGCGTATCTAGAATCTTGAGATATTATCTAAAAAGGTCTGGCTTGTGCCGGACCTTTTTCATATCCATTTTATTATAAGCATTGTTTGTTAATAATAGATCTAGTGATAGGGCCAAATATTCCATCAACTTTTACTAAAGATGATTTCTGGAATAGATTGATAGCCTCTCTTGTTCTCTTTCCAAAAATCCCATCTTGAGCTCCATTATAAAAACCTAAAACACTCAACTTAGATTGGAGTGACAGAACTTCTGTAGCAATGGATCGAGTATAAGCATTGAACCTACCATCACGAGCTCCTATTTTAAGATTCTGCTCAAACAGTGTACATGCAGTTGCTACTGGTATGGGTTGATTTTCGTATATACATAATGATGGAGTACTAATACCAAAAGTACTGTAATTTTTTGCTCTTTGGTCTCTGCAACTGGCAGCATTTAAGTAACTACCTACACTTCTACGAGTTGTAGGTGTAGATATCTCTGCGCCCTCTACAAAGGCTATTGCAGACATATATACCATGTCTGAGTTTTGCCCTAAAGAAGTCATTTCACCAGTTTCGATATCTATTGTTATTAAATCAGCTTCTGGGTCTCCATAGTTTGTTTGTGAAGCGTATAGTACGCCAGTTTCGTCAAATTTTGCACTTGATATCTCATAGTCAAGTTCTGCTGAGTTAGAAAAGCTCAATTCTTCGTCAATTTCACCGGTCGTTAAGCTTATCTTGTAATATGATGAACTATCATAAGAAAATGTATAAAGCTCGTCGTCGCTATTTATAACTATAGACTGGCTCTCAATGTCATCTGCTGACGCACCTACTCGTGTAGCTGTACATGTAGAGTCTACACAAGAATTGATATCTATAGTAAAAAGGAACCCACCAATATCTTTTGACCATGCATAAAGGGTACCGTCATAGCTAAAAGCTATATCGTAGATAGTGATACTACTAAATCCACCAACTCCGTCTGAAACTTGTATATTACCCACTAAAGACCCAGCACCTGTCTCAGTGTTTATAGTTACTATGTTCTCATTGGTAGAGCCATATAGAATTTTTGTTACAGGGTTGTAAGCGAGGCCAAGTAAATCAAATCCAACAGGGCCTATAGTGTAGATCTTTGTGCCGGACTCTTTGTCTAATATATATAAATTCGCTAGCATACTGTTGACATCGTCGTCACTATCAATACTACCGTCTACACCATATAGAACTTCAGGATTAGGTTGAGAGCAACCAGTAGTAGTAAAGGTGGTGTCCTCTCCGTATGATGTCTCTACAACATTTATACTGTACGCTCTGAAGTGGTACAAAGTTCCACATGTTAAAGAAGATGCTATAGCCGAAAACTCTCCAGTGCCATATGTTCCCGTTTGAACTTTTGTACTACCATAACTTTGCGTTAGTCCGTATTGGAATCCCCTCTCTGTTACATTACTACTACCAATATTTGTAATATCACCGTTGAGGGTTGCGTATGTTTTGTTGATAAATGATGCATCATTAGTAGAAACTGAAGAAGGCACCAATGTACCATAAGTATATATATACCCACCACTATGAGTTGCTGCAGGGCTGTTGCCATCAGATGATGATGATATTGCAGACCATTCACGTTCCCCCACATATGTCTGCTCTGTCCAAGTCACTCCACTGTCTATAGAAGTGTATATATAACCTCCATTATTTCTACAAGCATCTACTGCAAACAACTTTGTGCCATCATCTGATGAAGCAACACCATGCCAGCACCCTTGACCTACGGTAGTCCTCTGTGTCCAAGTCACTCCGCTATCTGTAGAAGTATATACATAGTCATCATTATCTAACCCTGTACCTCCAGCGACTAACTTAGTTCCGTCACTAGAAGAAGCTACAGATTCCCATACATTGTCACCAGCAGAAGTCTGCTCTGTCCAATTCACCCCACTATCTGTAGAAGTGTAAATATATTCATCCTCTTGATTAGCAACGGCCACAAGTTTAGTCCCATCATCTGAAGAAGCTACATCAGTCCAAAAATGGGTTCCTGAGTTAGTCTGCTCTGTCCAAGTCACTCCGCCATCTGTAGAAGTATATATGTATCCTTGAGAAGAGCGATCTCCTTTATCTACTGCAACTAACTTAACTCCATCACCTGATGATGCAATACCAGACCAAATACGTTGTCCTGAACCAGTCTGCTGTGTCCATGTTGCACCGCTATCCGTAGAAGTATATATATAGCCTCCAGTACTACGAAAACCTGTACTTGCAGTCGCAAGTTTAGTCCCATCATCTGAAGAAGCTACGGATACCCATGAGTTTGATGTTGGCATGTCCCTATCCACCCAAGTTACTCCACCATCAGTAGAAGTGTAAATCTCAGCTGGTGAACCACTTACAGAGACAGAAGCTACAAGTTTTGTTCCGTCAGCTGAGGATGCTATATCAGACCAAACTCTTTCGCCTGAGCCAGTTCGAACCAGCCATCCTTCTGCCGCTTGGGTGTTTTTTGATTGAAGAAAGAGTATTGATATAATTACAACTCCTGCAATTATTGATAAAATAGTTGATTTATTCATTTATATAAATGAATCTTAGCATAAAATCTATATATAAAAAAGCACTGTGATGTGCTTTTTATATATAAATATTAGCTAACAAATGTCAGAGCTACTCCTTTGGCGCTTGCACGTCCTGTACGGCCGATGCGGT
>CAZDDU010000011.1:0-2751 GCA_964504255.1 uncultured Candidatus Saccharibacteria bacterium
GACCATATCCTTCTCTATAGGTACTCCTGTGGTAACTGATACAACTGCACCGACAATTAGTGTGACTAGCCCAACCAATGGATCGACAGTGAGTGGTGATGTCATCCTCCTCGCTACTGCCACAGATGATACGGGTATAGTTGGTGTACAGTTCTATGTTGACGGATTACCTATTAGCACAGAAGATACAGCAGTTTCTTATTCACGCACATGGACCAGCACTAGTGCAACTAATGGAACCCACATTGTTCTCGCTCGTGCACGTGATGCAGCTGGTAACCATGCCACCTCAAGCCCGATAACAGTGACTGTATCAAATGCCGGAAGTGGAGGAGCATCTGACACCACAGCTCCCACAGCATCAATCACTGCTCCAACAGCTTCTCAGGTGTTGAGTAGTGGTACCACTCAAACCACTCTCACTGTCACCACTAACGAGAATGCTTCCTGCAGGTTTAATAGTACTGACATAGCTTATTCACCAAGTACTGGAACTGCTTTCACCACCACTGGTGGTACTACCCACAGTACTTCCTTAACGGGTTTGTCTAATGGTACTTCGTATACCAGATACGTTAGATGTGCTGACACTGCAGGGAATGCTATGACAGCTAGTCAGTCCATTGCCTTCTCTGTTGCAAGTGCTTCTGGTGGTGGTGGAGGGGGAATATTATTCTTCTCAGACTGGAGAACTGTGTCGGGAACAAGTGCAACAGCGTTGAGAGACAATAATAAATGGGATGTGTATGGATCTGCGGGTTTAATTCTTCCTAGTTCTGGGCTAAATTTTCCCACTGCAAATGTCCTCAGGGTTCCTTGGCAGGATGGATTCGGAGGAGGTATCTGGAGAATCGGGCCACCATATGGTACTGGCTGGGGTGAAGTACCAGTGGGTACAACAAGATATTATCGATATTACCTAAGAATGGTGCAGCCAGACGGGACAGCTGATACCCAGACTCACCCCGTACAAGACGGTTCCGGTGGATCACAAACAAATTGGAGCATCCAGTTCTATAATAATGTGGGTAACGGTGTATTTCGAGTAGGTCACGGTTTCTGGAACAATAGTTACCCTAATGACATTTACCTCGGTCCAACATTAAACAAAAATACAACCTACAGATTCGAACACGCATTTGAGAGAGTCAGTTCGACCCAATTCAAGTTCTACACAAGAATATACAATTCTGCTGGGACGCTTATATACGATGGGGATGATTTCACTGCTGGAGGCATGGGAGCAACTACCCTATCTTCATTTGTTACTTCAAACAACTTCACCATAAACAATGCGAGTATGACAGCTGGAATGAATGCTGGTACAAATGACTTGGCCGCCGAAGCTGGTTACTATGCATACGAAGGTGGCTTTGCGGCTTCAGACCAAGGCTGGATAGGTCCATATGGCAACATTACCGGGGAAGTTATCAATATTGCCGACACCACAGCTCCTACAGTGTCTATTTCAGCACCTAGTGCTAGTGCTACTGTCTCTGGGTCTAGTGTAACTGTTAGTGCTACTGCATCTGATAACACAGGAGTATCAGGAGTACAGTTCTTGCTCGATGGTACTAACTTAGGTACTGAAGATACTACTTCTCCATACTCTATTACTTGGGACTCTACTACCGCCTCAAATGCTTCTCACACTATTACTGCTCGAGCTCGTGATGCTGCAGGTAATATCACTGTTTCTAGTGGTGTAAGTGTGACGGTGAATAATAGTGTTGGAGGTGGAGGAGGTGGAGGGCAACTTACTCCCGTGTTCTTTAGTGACTGGAGGACGGTAGTCAACGGGACAGCATTTGCCTCCATAAGCGATGGAGGCAAATGGACTCTTGGAGGGTATGGCCATGAAATTGTTTCTTCGGTCGGCCTTGGATTCCCAACAACAAAAGCAATGAAGATAACGGCTAATATTCAAAATTCAGGTTTCGCTATGATCAGGCATAGTGGGATGCCAATACCATCTGTAGGTCAGATCCGAAATTATAGATGGTACGTCCAAATGAATTTTCCAGAGGAACTTATGGGTAATGGTGATCACCCCTGGCAAGACGGTAATGCCGTTGGGGATACAAATTGGTTTATTGGAGTAAACTATGGTGCGATGAATGGGTGGCCTACAACAACACCTATGGTCAATCAATGGCAAATTGGTGCATTCATTTTACCTCCAACTGGAGGATCCATAGATTTCAGCAAAGGTCCCTGGTTAAACAAGGGTCAAACCTACAGAGTTGAAGTAGCTCTAGAGCGCTTAACAGCAGAGACATACGATTTCGACATATATGTATACGATTCATCTAACAATTTGTTATATGACAGTAATGATTTTCCTGCAGCATTTGGGGGTGGAACTGTCGCAACAAGAAGCCCTTATACTATGAGATACCCAAACAACCTAGATGGGCTAAATGGTGGAGTTAACGACTTTTTTCCGGTGTCAGGCACAATAAATAATATTGCTTACAACAACAACTGGTGGACGTCTACTTTCCTTTATGGCTATCAAACTGGTTTCGCAGTAGTAGACGGTTTGTCTAGAGGCGCTCAAATCGGCCCATACGGATCAGTTGTTGGTGAGCAATAAAATACTCGTGTTATAATTTGTCTTAATGAAAAAGTTTTCATTCTTTCTCATACCCCTTCTTGTTCTTGTATTCACTCTATCTCCTTCTGTTAGTTCAGGACAAACCCCCTCCATCACAGAATTAAAGTCTCAAATAGAGACTTTAATGAAGCAGA